>JAHJSM010000001.1:0-300000 GCA_018830295.1 Patescibacteria group bacterium
AGAGAGAGAGAGAGAGAGAGAGAGAGAGAGAGAGAGAGAGAGAGAGAGAGAGTTAAGCCATATTTGGGAGTTTTTTCCTTTCAAAATCTCCTTACTGCCTATTATCAATGCCGCAAGCGCAAAAGAAAAACCATCAACGCCGCCAAATTTGAATTAAATTTTGAAGAACGACTGCTTCAACTTGAACAAGAATTAAAAACCCATTCATACCAGCCTGGACAATCAATCTATTTTGTTATCACCAATCCAAAACCCCGAGAGGTTTTTGCCGCTGATTTCCGCGATAGAGTTATTCATCATCTTTTGGTTAATTATTTAGAGCCGATTTGGGAGAAAAAATTCATTCATCATTCTTATTCTTGCCGCGCGGGCAAGGGCGCTCATTACGCTATCAAAGATTTGAAAAGATTTTCAAGGAAAGTCAGTAATAATTTCTCCCAGTCGGCTTATTATCTCCAAGCCGATGTTTCGGCTTTTTTTATGTCCATTAAAAAAGCTCTTCTTTTTAATCTTATTAAACGCCACACTAAACATCCAGAAATTTTATGGCTAACCAAGCAAATCATTTTTCAAGACCCGATTAAAAACTTTTATCAAAAGGGCGACCCAAATCTTTCCCGCCTCATTCCTTCCCACAAATCGCTTTTCGAAGTTCCCGAAGGGCAAGGTCTGCCAATTGGCAATCTCACTTCTCAATTCTTCGCCAATGTTTATTTAAACGAACTAGACCAATTCGCCAAACACCAATTAAAAATCAAGTATTATCTCCGTTATGTTGACGACATAGTTATCTTGCATCAAAACCCAGAACAACTTAAAATCTGGCATCAAAAACTTAATCAATTTCTTAAAGAAAAATTAAAACTTCATTTCCACCCTAAAAAGTCGGTTCTCCAGTCAATTTATAGAGGCATCAACTTTGTCGGTTTTATTATTAAGCCCCATTATTCGCTCGTCCGAAGAAAAACTGTTGGAAACCTAAAAAGAAAACTATGGCAATTTAATCAGGCGCCCCTTCCCGAAACCGCTGAAATTTTTAATGAACAATTACAGCAAATCTTAGCCGTTATCAATTCCTATTACGGACAATTCAAGCATAGCCATACTTTCAATCTTAGAAAATCAATCTATCAAAAACACTTTAGAATTCTAAAAAGTTATCTTAAACCAGCAGACCAAAACTTCAGTCATTTTAAGATTAAAAATATCCCACAAAGAGAAACTCAATGAAGCCAAAGTTTTTTATGATTATTGCCAAGGGGGGCTAACGCACACAGCGCGAGTCATACTCCGTCGTCTTAAGATTGTTGTTTGTGTTGCCGTTGTTCAAGTTCGTGTTCCAGGCGTTGTGGGTATTGTTAGACCTAGTAGTAGCCGACCAAAAGTTGTTGTTAGCGTGAATTTCTTTCCGCTATTTTTCCTTGACTGAATTAATCCCCGCCGAAGCAGAGTATAATTCAACTAATACTTTATCCCGCGGCGCCTCGGGAAGCGGAATCGCAATAATCTAATGCTCGCTTTTTGCTCGTCCCGCAATATTGCGGAATTAAAACAAAAATTCTGGCTTCATTGAATTTCCCTTTTCACCCCGTTAGATAATTTTTTGATCTATTCTTAATATACCTTTTACCCCACGCTGTTTTCAAGTACTTTTCTCTGTGCGTTGCATCTTGCTGATTTAAACATGCTTCGTAATAAATTAATTTTAGTGGTCTTCTATTTTCGGTAGATTTTACTTTTCCATTTTTGTGTTTTTCTAATCTAACAATTAAATCTTTAGTATAACCAACATAAAAATAGCTATCTTTTAAACTTTGTAATACATAAACATAATACATAATTTTATCTTATCACAATTTTTATCTAACGAGAAATCCCTTATTAGATAATTTTATATCTAACGGGGTAAATTTTCAAAGAACCACTTTTCCCAACCGGATACTTGTTTGGAAATTTCCTCTAAAAAACGGTTTAAAAATTCTAATTTTTTAACATTAATTATTTTCAAATCGTAAGCCACCCTTAAATGAATTCTTAATCGTTCAATTCTCGTGTTTATTTCCGGAAAATAAATCCCCTTATCCTCTTTGGAATTGGTTATAATAATCCAATCCAAAAGTTCGCTGGCTGTTTCTTTTAATTTTTGGCCTAAGGAATATTTATATTCTCTGGGAAAATTATGCGTCGCGCGATAAACTTCAAGGTTTAAATCATATCCCTTTTGAAAAATTGGCAAATGAATATAGCGCGACATATCCCTCCCTCCCCCACAAATCTATAAATCTACAACAAATCTACAAATTTCTGGGAGATAGAACTCTAAAAAATTTAACACCGTTTGATGTAAAATTAGCAAGTATTGCCAACTTCATATCTGTTGCTTTTAAATATCCCTTGACTTGTTCTATATTTCTCTTTGAAAAGTAATTCCCTTTTTTGATTTCAAGTACTATTTTATCCTCAATAATAAAATCTAAATAATATCTGCCTATAACTTCATTTTTAACGGATATTTTATAAGGAGCTTGTCTTCTAAATTTTATCTTTTCCGCAATAAAATATTTTTCTATCGCTTTTTCGTAATACTTTTCTTGATAGCCGTAACCTAATTCATTATAGACATCAAATAATACACCGACAATTTTATAGCTTAATCTTTTATAAATTACTTTGTTTGTGTTTTGTCTTTCTTCTATCATTGTTCATATTATACATTTTTCCCATAAATCAACCAGCCCCCACAAATCTATAAATATTCAACATCCATCTTATTCGGTATTTGTAGATTTGTGAGATGATTTGTTGATTTGCGGGAGATTAAGAAAATAATTAAATTAAGAGAATTATCAAATCATAAAATATTGCCAGGGGGGCTAACGCACACAGCGCGAGTCATACTCATTAGTCTTAAGATTGGTGTCCGTGCTCCCGTGGCGCAAGTCCGTGTACCAAGCGCTGTGGGTACTGTAAGATTTAGTAGTAGCCGACCAAAAGTTGAAGTTAGCGTGAGGGAGATTCCCCCAGGAACCGTCAATATAGGCCTGCATTAACTCCTTTTGGTGCGGCAAACGCCAATTACCGTCTCCTATGGCTTTGCAACCTGTAATATTCGGCGTGCTGGTCGCGGTGACGCATTGACAAGCGTCATCGCCATCGGCGGTACAAGTTCCCGGATTTGCCCAACTTCCTGGCGCCCAGCAATTATTCGCCCACCACCAATTATGATTGGTCCCGCTATCTAAATAATCAGACCAAATCTGACCCGTATTATTATCTTGATAACAAACATCGCCCGTACATGCCGTAGAATCTCCTGTTTTGCAATAATTATTGGCCGCGGCGCATTGTGTCCAAGAAGCGGCAAAACTGTCAGTCGGTCTTGCGCCATTATCATTATAATCATCTACCCCGCCTAAGGCCTGCGTGTAAAAAGCGAAATCAGTCGCGGGACTAGTCGCCGAGCCGTTTTTTATATTCACAACCGAAAACATACTTCTGTTATTCAAATATTCCAGCCGCTCTAAAATATTTCCATCTATATTGGCGGCTATTGTGGTTGAACTGTAGCCCGACTGAGCGAGCGCGTCTAAATAACCCGCCCGCGCGTCTGTCCAAGTGTTGGTTGTTAAAGCGGTTGAAGAAGGCGCTGTGTAATCATAATTGGTTTTAAACCAGCCAAAAAGCGTATCGGTGCTGGTGGCAACCGTGGAAGAGCCGAGATGATAAGCGATACTGCCGGCGAACGGAGTGGTTGAAGCGGTTGAACTTGAAATTAAAAATCTCAAATCTGAATTAAGCAAATCTAAATAATTGGCTCTTGCGTCTGTCCAAGTATTGGTCGTTAAGGCGGTTGAAGAAGGAGCGGTGTAATTATAAGTTGTCTTGAACCAGCCAAAAAGCGTATCAGTGCTGGTGGCGGCGGTCATATCCATATTATCCACAATCAGTTTGCCAATGCTTCCGGCAGTAGTCAATTCCGAAGTCGCTTTGTCCCAGATATTGGCGGCCAAACTCGCTATCGCTTCGCTCATCGCCTCCAAACTATCCGTCGTTCGGTCAAAAGTGTCATTAATATCTTTCGCCGCCATTTCTAAAAGAGAATGCATTGTCCCCGCCGGACTCGCCGAGGGCTCTAAATCCCCTGCTCTAACAATCGTATAAACAGCCATTATGGAAATAATAATCACAATCATTAAACTCCATAAACCTGGTTTATGGGCGAAGATAATCTTGCTCAAGCGCCCTTTTTTAAATTTTTTTGCCATAAATTTTTATCAACAAAAAAACGGGCTTTTTGTTTTAAGAAAACAAAAAACCCGCTCCTCGCCAAAACTCATTATTTTTAACAAATAGCGAAAGACCTGTGTGTGTGTGTGTGTGTGTGTGTGTGTGTGTGTGTAGTATTGCTCATATTTTATCCCTCTTGGAAGTTCGGATTCTAAGTAGGTTTTTAAACACTTAGTTTTAATTCTAATCTTTCAATTCTTCGTTTATGATTTTCTAATTTTTTATCTTGACGCTTATAAATTTTCATTCCTGATTTATTTTCGGTTTGTAAATCAGTAAGTTGTTTGCAAATTTTATCTTGTCCGCTTAAAACTTTATCAAATTTTTCTTTGATTTGCTCATCAACTTTTTCAAATTTTTTGTCTATTTTGTCAAATCTTTCAGCAGCTACCTCAAATTGCCTATCTATGCCTTCAAATTTTTTGTCGTTTTTTCTAAACCCATAATCAACCGCCTCTAAAATAACCTTGCTTTGGCTCGCCAGCGCTTTATCTAAGGTTTTTTCTAAAGTTTCTTCTAAATCTTTTTTGGTAACGAATTGATCGTCTTTATTTTTTCCTAACATTTTTTTTATTTTCTTTAATTTTTAAATACTTTCTAATATATTTTAACATTTTTTCAGAACATTTGCCACATAAAGCAAAAGACAGCCATTCTCCTCTTCCATTTATTCGACAATCAATCCACTTGGATTTCTCGGATATAGAAGAATGTTTTTCTTTTTTTGTTTTATTGCAAATATCGCACTTTGTAATTTCCATACTGGCATCTTACCACAAAACGCCCAAAACAACAAAACAAGGTTGTGGATAAAATTATTCTTCAACCTCAATCGCCTGGACCGGACAGACATCAACCGCCTCCTGGGCGCATTTCAAATCGCCGCCATCCTTAAGAACCGCTTTATTATCGCTGTCCATCTCAAAACAGTCCGAACAAACAGCGACGCAACTGCCGCACCCGATGCACTTATCTTTGTCTATTTTTATTTTCATATTTATAATTTAAATAATTTTATTTTCTCTTCAACGACCTTTTGGACCGCCTCAACAACAGGCGCCATAATATTATGCGGTTTTGTCTCGTCTGGATTTTTTTGGAGAAATTTTCTTAACGACCCCGCGTAAGCCATTCTTAATTCTGTATTAATATTAATCTTAACGATTCCTAATTCAATCGCTTTTTTAATATCCTCTTCTGGAGTGCCCGAACCGCCATGCAGGCATAAAAACGCTTTTTCGCCTAAAATATCGCTAATTTCCTTTAATCGCTCAAGAAAAAGATGCGGATTTTTTAAGTTTTCATTTTTAACAATCCCGTGAATGTTCCCAATAGCAATCGCCAAAGTGTCAATTCCCGTCTCTTGAACAAACCTCAACGCCTCCTCGGGAACAGTCAAATCCTCCTCTTTTATTTCCACCGCCTCATGCAATTCCGAACCGCCCCTTAAATATCCCATCTCGCCTTCAACATTCAAAACGCCATTGTTTTTGGCAAACTCAACAACTCTTTTCGTTATTTCCGCGTTCTCCTTAAAACTCAACGCCGAACCGTCAAAATGAACTGAATCGTATCCGTCTTGAATCGCTTCTTCAACAATCTCAAACGATTTTCCATGGTCTAAATGCAAAACAATCGGCAGACCTGTTTCTTCCCGCCAAGCATCAATCGCCGCCTTGATTTGTTTGCCGCCAATAAACTTTTTTTCGCTTTCAGAGGTGGAGATAATAACGGGGCTTTTTAATTTTCGCGCCGCTTGAACAATCGCCCTAACCCCTTCTAAACCTGACGCGTTAAAAGCGCCAATCGCGTTCTTATTTTGTCTTGCTTCTTTAAATATGTTTAACATAGTTTTATAAACTAATATATCCCTTATCTAAATTCTCCATCGTTAATTTATTAATCGTCTTCTCGCCCATATATTCGGAAAAAACCTTATTCCAAAGCGCTTCTTTTTGATGGTAAAGATGTCTGGAATTAAAATCCGCCTTCCTTAAAAAAGAAATTCCATTATCAAACAAATCAAAACTAATTAACTCCCCCTTCGCGGATTTGCCAGATGGAAAATATTGGGCGACCATATCTAACCCCTGCCAAAACCCAAGTTCCAAATCGTTAAACCGCTGAGCAAACTTCTCAATTGTCGCCGCCGCTTGGGTGTAATGTAATGACTCTGGATTGATGTGGGGCTCGGCCAACAAAGGGTCTTCTGGATTTTTCTTGCCTAAATATTTCGGAATAATCCGCCAATTAATTTCGTCCTTGCCTGATGGGGGCATCTCCCCGACTCCCACTTTGAGCGCGCCAACTAATTTACGAGCGAAATCCGATTTCTGGCTATATATCTCAAAAAGACGCGAATGCCAATTTACTTCATAAATGTAATGAAGAATCATAAAAAATAGATAAAGCATTTCATTCGGACCGCTCGCGCCAGTCGGGATAATAAAAACCATCCCCGCTTCTTTAAGATGGCTCATGTGGTGGAGTTTGTTGCCAAAAAAATTTTTGCCAAGCCCTGTCCACCTTTCCGGCAAAACCATAACTTTTATTTCTCTCTTTTCAAAATCATCTTTTTTGAGTTCGCTATATGGTTTAAAAAAAACATTGTTCAGCCATTCCCCGTCCTCCGCGAACCTCAAAGCGGAAAAAATTTCAAAGCAATCCTCTTTTTCAATCATTTTATCAATGTCGCTGCCATAGCCCAAACTATTCATAATTTGCTTAGGAGGATTTAGTTTAAGCAGTTCTTCGGCTTTTTCTTTTTTAAGGTAAAATCCATTTAAATTGCCCGTTAATTCGCCGGTAGCGTGAATTAAACTGCGACAACCAGCTGCTGTCATGAGGTCTGGCTTTTGAAAATGTTCAAAAAGAGATTGATTTGTTTTTTTTGTTTTCTTTATAAGCGCCTGATAAACCTCTTCCGCTTGAATATCAAAAAAATTCTCATCCGCTCCAAACCCTAAGCCAACCAATGATTGCCTAACTTTATGCTCGTTCTCGCGAACAATACTTTCTATAACCCCCTCTTTCCCGCTCGCCCGCCCCATTACCTTCTCCAAATCCAAAACAACCTTCTCGGATGTCCCCAATAACTTCGCTAATTGTAAAACTTCCGTCCGCATAAAATTAATATTTTAATGTATTACAACTTTGACTTTTTCCCACTCTCCCCATTCGCCCCTTTTTAAGAGGCCGTTGGTGGCGCCCATTTTTTGGACGACTGATGTGGCGTTGGCAGTCGCTAATTGGATGGCGTAAGAAATATCTTCTTTTTCAATCCAGCCCGCGACAAAAGCAGCGCTAAAAGCGTCTCCTGCGCCGGTGCGGTCAACTAATCCCGATTTTGGAATACCGGCTGAATATATTTTTTTGCCGTCCGAGACAACCACTCCCTCGGGGCCTTTTGTCATAACCGCAATTCCTTTAACTAATTTATCTAATTTCTTAAAAATTTCTTCTTCATTCTTAAAATCAACTTGAGTTAAAAGAGAGGCCTCTTCTTGATTAACTATTAAAATATCAACTTTATCAAGCAAAGCGCGCGTTTTCTCCAACCCTTCGCCTAACTGGCTTTCGCCAACCGGACTTGCGGCTATTTTAATCTTGTTTTCCACGGCAAAATCAAACAAGGCGCCAAGCGATTTATACGCCTCGCCCGATAAAGAACCAGCGTAAATCCATTTTGTTTTAATTTTTTCAAACGGAATATCTTGTTCGGTCATTTCATGGCAAGCCCCTAATTTTTTTAAAATACTTCGCTCGGTTTCAGGCAAAGAGAGAATAACCGAAAAAGCGGTTGGATATTTATCTGTTTCAATTAATAAATCGGTTGAAACGCCTTGAGCCGCGAGTTCATCCTTAATCATTTGCCCAGGATAATCCTTGCCAACCAAACCCAAATAAGCCGTTTTTAATCCCTGCCTGGCGAATGTCACAGCCGCGTTTGTCCCGCATCCCCCCATGGCGAAATGAACGCTATCAACTTTCATTTTTGAACCCAAGGGAACGCAAAGCCCTTTTTTGGTAATGAATTTTTCGCTTTCAATCACTTTTAAATTCTTGCTACTCATAAAAATATCTTGAGTAGCCGAACCAAGAGTTATAATGTCGTATTCCATAAGCAAAATTTATTTTCTTTTCAAAACCCTCATGACCGCTTTTTGAATGTGTTTTGCGGTTAATCCGAATTTATCCATTAATTCGTCAGTTGTTCCCGACTCGCCCCAGCGATCTTGAACGCCAATCATTTCCACGGGAACCGGACATTCTCTCGCCAAAACCTCGCAAACGGCGCTCCCCATTCCACCCTGAACTTGATGGTCTTCCGCTGTGACGATCGCGCCTGTTCTTTCAGCCGCCTCAATAATCGTTTCTTCGTCAATCGGCTTGATAGTGTGATTATTGATTACACCTATGGAAAGACCTTTTTCTTCTAAATTATGAGCCGCCAAAAGCGCTTCGTGAACAGTCGGGCCGCAAGCGATAATTGTCGCGTCAGCGCCCTTGCGGAAAACATTCGCTTTTCCAATTTTAAAAGGTGTTTCTTTTGTGGTAAAAATCGGTGTCGCTTCTCGCGCGAACCTCAAATAGACCGGTCCGTTCATTTCCCCCGCCGCGATTGTCGCTTTTTTCGTCTCAATCATATCACAAGGAGCCAAAACAGTCATATTAGGCAAACAGCGAGTAATGGCGATATCTTCCAGTCCTTGATGAGTAGCGCCATCCGCTCCGACGGAAATCCCCGCATGCGCGCCAGTTAATTTAACATTCGCCTTGTTATAGGCGACGCTAATTCGTATCTGGTCCCAGTTCCGCCCCGGACAAAAAACCGAATAAGTTGAAGCAAAAGGAACCTTCCCCGCCAAAGCCAATCCAACCGCCACGCCCGCCATATTCTGCTCGGCAATCCCGCATTGAATAAACCTGTCCGGATATTTATCCCTAAACCAATCAACCCTCGTTGAGGCGGTTAAATCAGCGCCCAAAGCGACCACATTCTCGTTTTTATCCCCAAGTTCAACCAACCCCTCGCCGAACCCGTCGCGAGTCGGCTTTTGTTCTAACTTTTCTTTTTGATAAACATTTTTGTCTAAGTTCATAATATTATTGGTTAAATTGGGGGCTGCCCCCGTTGCGGGGGCAGCCCCCAAACTTACTTAATCATTTTCACTTTTAATCTTTCCGCCTAAAGTCCTTAAACAAGCAAGCGCTTTCTTTGCTTCTTCAGGGCAAGGCGTTTTGCCGTGCCATGAATATTCCCATTCTATAAAATCAACTCCCTTGCCCGGAATCGTATGGGCAATAATCAAAGTTGGTTTCTCAAAAATCGCTTTTGATTTATTGCAAGCGTCAATAATTTCCCTAATATTATGCCCGTCAACATCCAAAACATGCCACCCAAACGCCTCGTATTTTTCTTTGAGCGGCTCTATTGGCATAACATCTTCTGTATAACCGTCAATTTGAATATTATTCCTATCCATAATTTGCGTCAGATTAAAAAGACGATACTTGCCCGCAAACATAACCGCTTCCCAAACCTGACCCTCATTATGTTCGCCGTCGCTCCCTAAACACCAAACCCAATTATCTTTTTTATCAATCTTGCTAAACGAATAAGCCATTCCGCAAGCGATTGACAACCCCTGCCCCAAAGAACCGCCCGAGGTCTCAAGCCCCGGCAATTCCAATCGGTTAGGATGTCCTTGCAAACGGCTGCCTAATTTTCGCAGTGTCTTTAATTCGCTCACGGGAAAATATCCCGCGCGCGCCATCGCCGCGTACATGACTGGACAAATATGAGCGTTAGAAAGAATGAGGCGGTCTCTTTCTTCCCAGTCGGGTTTTTTGGGATTATGCTTCATTACCCCGCCTAAATAAAGAGCGGTAAAAACATCCGCCATCCCAAGCGACCCCGCCGAATGCCCCGACTTTGCTTCGGTCAGCATTTTAATAATATCCTCCCTAATCTCATTCGCCTTTTTGTCTAATTCTTGTGTGTCCATATTTTTTTATGTTAATTTTAATTCTAATTTTTCAACTCTATTTTCTAAATTAAGCAATTGTTTTTTGTCATTTTTTTGATTAAGTTTAATTTCTCTTATGTCAGCTTTAATGTCCGCAAATTCCTGACTGTGTTTTCTTATAATTTTGCCGTGCTTTGTTAAAATATCTTCTATCGCTAAAACCCTTCGTTCTATGCTATTTAATTTAGTTTTTATATCTGATATATCTTCCTTCATTTTATCAAATTTCTCGTCCATCTTATTGAATTTTTTATCAACATTATCAAATCCATTTTTAGTTATCATAGCCAAATTCTCAATCTCTTTTTTAAGATTTTTGTCAACATTTTCAAAACCTTGTTTGACTATAGAAGCCAAATTCTCAATTGTCATTTTTTTCTTTTCTTTTATAAATGGCATGATTTTAATTCCTCAATTGATTTTTTGATATCTTCGCTTTTAAAAATGGCGCTTCCGACGGCTAAAATATCCGCGCCCGCTCGAACGACTTTTTGAGCCGTTTCTAAATTAATTCCTCCATCAACCTCTATTTTAACATTTTCATCCCTCTCCCGCAAAGCCCTAATTTTCCCCAAGGTCGCTTCTATAAATTCTTGTCCGCCGCGGCCAGGACGGACGGTCATTATTAAAACACTTAAAATACTTGAAACATTAAGAAATGGGCTTAACTCGTTTGCGGAGGTTTCGGGGTTGATGGCGATACTCGCTTCCAGACCGGCGTCTTGAATTTTTTTAATCACTTCGCCTAATTTTTTTGTCGCTTCGTAGTGGATAATAATCCTTTTGACGCCTGATTTAATCCAACTATCAATTACATCCTCCGGTTTCTCAACCATTAAATGCGCTTCCAGTTTTAAGTTTGTTTTTAACTTTTTTAAATCGGATGGATGATTCCATGTTATATTATCCACAAATTTCCCGTCCATCACATCTAATTGCGCCCACTCAACAAACGGCTCAATTTGCTTGATTTTATCTTTCAATTCCTCAAAATCTTTCGCGATAATAGCGGGAATAACTTGTATCATAAATTATCTATTATCTATCTCTTTAATTTTACTCAACCTCCTCTTATGCCTCTCTTCTCCGCTGAATTCTGTTTCTAGCCAGACGCGCGTAATTTTTTTAGCCGTTTCGGTGTCTAACGCTTTTCCCGCCAAGCAAAGGACATTCGTATCGTTATGCTCGCGCGATTGCAAGGCGGTAAAATCATCCCAGCAAACCGCCGCCCGAACCCCCGCAACTTTATTGGCGGCAATCGCCATTCCCAACCCAGTGGAACAAATTAAAAGCCCCCTTCCTCCCGTTTCAGATACTTTCTTCCCCACGGCCAACGCAAAATCAGGATAATCATCCAAAGGATCCAAATCCTTATTGCCTAAATCTTCAAACTCGTATCCTAATTCTAAAAGATATTTTTTAAGCTCTTCTTTTAAATAAAAGCCCGCGTGGTCACTGCCAATGTAAAGCATAATAATAAAAATTTAATTATTTCCCTCCAATAAACGCCGCGAAATCCGCTAAACGACAGGCGTATCCCCACTCATTGTCATACCATGCCAAAACCTTAACCAAATTTTTTCCTTGAACCATTGTTGACGACGCATCTATAATCGCCGAATAGGAATCTTCTTTGTAGTCAATAGAAACCAAAGGCGCCTCTTCAACTCTCAAAATCCCTTTCCATTTTTCTTCCTCCGCCGCTTTTTTGAAAACCGCGTTCACTTCTTCAACACTCGTTTCTTTTTTAACCCGAGCCGTAAAATCAACTAAAGAAACGGTTGGAGTTGGAACGCGAATCGCCATCCCGTGTATTTTTCCTTTTAATTCCGGGATTGTTTTTGTCACGGCGATAGCCGCTCCCGTAGTCGTCGGGACTAAAGACAAAGCCGCCGCCCTCGCCCGACGCAAATCTTTATGCGGAGAATCAAGCAAGCGTTGGTCGTTGGTATAACTATGAATTGTCGTCATTAACCCCGTTTCTATTTCAAAATTGTCGTTCAAAATTTTTGCCACTGGCGCCAAACAATTGGTCGTGCAAGAACCCATGGAAACAACATCGTCTTTTCCAAAATCATATTTATCGCTATTAACGCCTAAGATAAAATGAGGAACTTCCGAACCCTTGCAAGGCGCGGAAATAATCGCTTTTTGGGCTCCCGCCGCAAGATGCTTTTGCCCGCCTTCTAAATTCGTAAAAAATCCCGTGCACTCCAAAACAACTTCCACGCCCAAGTCCTTCCAGGGAAGTTTGCTTGGGTCTCTTTCCGCCAAGACCTTGACCGCTTTGCCGCCGACAACTATGCCGCTCTCGGTAAAATCAATCTCTTTGTCGTAGATTCCATAAACAGAATCATACTTCAAAAGATGAGCCAATGTCTTCGTGTCTGTCAAATCATTAACAACAGAAATATCCAAATCAGGATATTTTTCCAAAATCCTCCGAAAAACCGCCCGCCCAATCCGCCCAAAACCATTTATCGCAATTTTTGTCATATTTTTTTTATAATTTAACCCTCAAATCCACCTGTCACCCAATCCATTTCATTTTGCCAATTTCTGCTTGGGCAGCTCCATCCAGAACTTTCTGGATGAGGCCTGCCGCTTGTTTCCATATCTACAACACCTAAAACGAAAAATGCTCCTCGGGAAGAATCACAGCCAGAACTTCCTGCGCCGTAGCGATAATATCTATATCCGCCGCAAGATGCTGTAGTTTTTGGATCTCCCGATACGCTCGCTATAATTCCAGCTGTTTCTAATGGCAAAATGAAAGGATCTCCGCTCCCTGGTCCACCGTTATATCCCACATCCCAGCCGCCACAATCATTATCTGTATTTCCTGGATAAACGCCATTGCTGTCATAATACAAATTCAAACCAAGAATTATTTGTCGCATATCTGATAATCTTGTCGCGTCCCGGCTCTTCTTCCGCGCGCTATTAATGCTGACCAAAACAATGCTCGCCAAAATCCCGATAATAGCGATAACGACGAGAAGTTCAATTAGAGTAAAACCTTTTTTGTTTTTGAGATATTTCATGCTAATTAGGGGGCTGCCCCCGCAACGGGGGCAGCCCCCGTCTTAAATTACAACCCTAATTTTTCAACAATCTTATCCCTGTCAAATCCGACGATCATTTCTCCGTTAATTTCAATCACAGGCACGCCCATTTGTCCTGATTTTTCAATCATTTCCTCCCTCGCTTTTTCATCCTCCGCCACATTAATATGTTCGTACTGAACGCCTTTTTCGTCCAAAAACGCCCCCAAAGTTACGCAATATGGGCAAGATGGAGTGCTGAAAACTCTAACTTTATTTTGACTATTTGTATTGTTTTCCATAATTTTAACACCGGGGACAGTCCCCATTCAGAATGGGGACTGTCCCCTTTTAATTACTGTCCCCTCACTCATTATTACTGATATACTTATACGCGCTTAACGCCGCTTTTGCCCCTTCGCCCGCCGCGATAATCATTTGTTTGTATAAGACCCCGCTCACATCTCCCGCGGCGAAAATATTAGGTCGCGAGGACGCGTTGCGTGAATTAATTTTTATCTCGCCCCACTCATTTAATTCTACCACATTTTTAACTAAAGAGGAATTGGGGATAGAACCGATTGCGACAAAAATCCCTTCCACCGACATTTCTTTCATTTCTTCGGAAGCGCCGTTCTGATAAACCAAGCCGCTCACAAATTTATCCCCCTTTATTTCCTGAACCGTCGCGCCCGTCATAATCTCAATTTTGTCCGACTTTTCAAGCCGCTCCTGGAGAACCTCATCCGCCCTTAAAACCGAACGCGCCAAAAGATAGACCTTAGAAGCGTAAACAGCCGCCTCCAAAGCCGTATTCGCCGCCGAATTGCCCCCGCCAATCACAGCGACTTCTTTATCTTTAAACATGGGCGCGTCGCAGGTCGCGCAGAAAACAATTCCCTTCCCGATAAATTTTTCCTCATTTGGAAGACCCAATCTTTTTGGCGTTCTGCCCGTCGCAATAATAAGCGCCCTTCCCTCATAAGAACCGTCTTCCGTTTCCACCTCAACCGTCAATCCGTTATCCACAAGCAAGACATTTTTAACCCCCAAACCTTCTTTAATTTCTATTTCGTTTTTTTTCAACTGCCCAACCATCCTCTCAACCAATTCCGCGCCAGAGACCGGTTCAACCCCCGCGTAATTCTCAACCAAAGGCGCCAAGGCCGCCTGCCCGCCCCAACTCTTGGCAATCAAAAGCGTCTTCATTTTTTTCCGAGCCGCATAAATCCCCGCCGAAATAGCAGCCGGCCCCCCACCGATAATAATTAAATCATACATAAGGTTATTTACTATTTTAATTGGTTTTCTTTTGTTAAATCAATCTTTAACTGATCAACCACCACAACTTTACTTTTTTCAAAAATATTCATCAAATTAGAATATTCTTTAAATAAATCCGGTGTATTAATGTTTTTATAATCAAATTGAATTTGTAAATACTTGTCTTTTTGAATTTGTTCAATAAAATTATCAAAGTTGAAATCAACAACAGGATACAGGGTTTTATTAAAATCTACAAATCCATACATTCTTATATTTAATTTGCCTTTTAATTTATCGAATAATTCTAAACTGAATGTTTTTGAATTTACAATAAAAACAAAATAAATTTCATTATTATACAAACCAATTTCGCAAAAATCTGTTGTAATTGTTGGTAAATCTTCTTTAATCAGATTTCCATTATTATCATAATTATTTTTCGTATATTCTAATTTAGAAACAAATTCCTTATTCTTGATCAGTATTTTGCGAAATTGGTTCAAGTCTTCAATGTTCATATATAAATTTATTCTATTATAAACTCTGTCGGCTATCCTATAGCCGACCTACATCGCGGGTTGTAAAATTTTGACTTCATAGCGCAATCTTTCGGATAGTTGTTCCGCAATGTTAAACCCCCGAGGTCTAACACCTCACCTTATCTGTGTATAAATAGATATTGACAATAACAGTTATTTTGATACAATATAGTTAATCACTACGAAAAAGACCCTGATGCGGTTTCGTCCGCATTGGGGGCTTTTTTGTTTTCAAGCATTTTTTTATCTTGCGGTTGTTTTAAATAATTTCTTTTTGTTGATACTTGTTTGCCTGTCCTTCTTTCAATGTCTTTTCTGGTTGACCCAGCCACTTCTCCACCTTCGTTGGCATCCTTTTTTAATGGAATAAATCCTTTTGAATTTCTGTCCTTGGTTATTTTAGTTGTTGTCGCTTCGCCTAACATGGTTAAAATCAACTCTAAATCTTCCATGTGGTCTCTTAAATTCTCTCTTTTTAATTTCTTAAACTTTTTATATTCCGATGGCGTCATGCCAAAAGTCGCTTTTGAAATTTCTGCTGTTAAAATCTCATATTCTTTTTGCTGTTTAACGCCCCGTTTCTGCCATTCATCAGTCAATGTATCGCGAACTTCAATCCCACGCATTCTTTTGGCAATCCATGAATCAGAATATCCCTTTGCTTTGTATAAAAATCTTGTTCTTTTGGTCGCCAATTCAGGGTCCTCAATTTCCTGAATTCTTTCATAGCCAACTCGCGCCAGCCATCGTTTGAAAGGTTCTGCTTTTGGAGAAGGGATAGATTGAACAATACGCAAAATCCCTTCGGCATTGGCGCAATTCAACTTTTGCTTGCCGCCAGCCGTATTTATGGAAAGGGGGGTGGCAATTTGCCCCCACCCTTTGTTTAATTCTAAGTCGCGCCTGCGCATATCTTTCAAATATCCATCGGACTGAACAGAATCAGTTAATACAGCCACCACATCAACAATCGCAAACCACCATTCATTATTATGAATAATTTTTCTAATCTCTTTCTTGTGGAAAATTGCTATTTGGGTTGTAGTTTTTATTTTTTTCTTAGGCATAATTTATGGCAAAAATTATCCTTTATTCGCTAAATTTATACTTTCCTGCGTATATTTTTTTAAATAATTAATTTGTTTTTTATTTAAGAACTCGCAAGCGAATTCCCAGTGGAAGGAAACCCATTGACCAATTCGCGGCTCTTTGATAAAACCGTCTTGATTCATCTCAAATAAAATTTTTTGCGGAATTAAATTCCCAAGTTTTAACTCATCTTTTTCCAAAATCAACGGCTGATATTCCACTTCCAAATACGGCTTTTTAATTTTCTTAATTTTCCCCCAACTAATCCGACATAAATCCATCGTGCTTAATGTGTGCGCGACATCTAAATTTCCCGTCCGTTTCCAAACATTAAAAACATGAAAACTATGATGCGGCTTGGCGCCCAAGGGAATCTTGCTAACCGTTTGCTTAAATAATTTAGGGTTTAATTTTTTCTTAAGTTGCTGCTCGTCAATTAAATGATGATACAACGCCGATTTATCAATATTTTCCAAAAGTTGATTGCCGATCCAATACGCTTCAATTACTCTTTCGTCAAAAGGATCTCTAATCTGATTAGCGCGCGCGATTAATTCCAAATACGGATAAAGCGTTTGAAATTTTTCTAAAATTAAATTTAATCCCCCGTCAACCTCTCCTGTCTGGCAATAATAGAGCAAGTCCCTGTTTTTATCCGGCCCGCAAAAACTTAATTTGTTGGGCATAAAAGCGTATCGCGCGCATCTTAAAATTCCTTCGCAATTAAGCGACAATCGCTGATTTTCTTTCTTTTCCAACATAAAAGTAGATTATTCCGAGCGCCGTAAAAATCAAAGAAATACCTAAAATCTGATTAACCGCCAAACTTCCGCCCAAAAACAAAACTGACAGCAGTGTTGTAATCGGACTCGCCAAAAGCAGAATTGTCGCCGCGACGGAAACTTTGACATATTTCAATCCAGTATACCATGTCGCGACATACCCAAAAAGCAAAACTGCCGTGATCATAACCCATCCCGTTTGTTCTAAATTTAAAGAGCCAAGCGAACTAAATTGTCCCGTCGCCAGCAAGAAGAGAATAATAAAAATTGAGCCAAAAAACATTCTTCCCCATATAACAATTCTTGCGGGAAGTTCTTTGAGCAGATGCTTGCTTAAAACATTTTCAGAAGCCCAAAGCAAGGTCGCTAAAAAAATGAGCAAGTCGCCATATCCAAATTGATGGGGTAATATTTTCAAGAGAAAAATGTTGCCTAAAAACAAAAGTAATCCGCCAATTAAAAAATTTTTGCTAATTTTTTCTTTCAAAAAAACAACCGCTAAAAGAGCGACAAAAACAAACATCGTTTTGTGGATAAAAGCGGCTTGTATCGGAGCGGTTAAAGACAATCCTTTAAAGTATAAAAGAAAAGGAATTGAGCCGCCGACCAATCCAACCGCCAAAAGCGAGAGCCATTGCGTTTTCCCGAGCTCTTTTAAAACACGCCAGTCCTTCATCATTAAAAGCCAGCAAACAACCAACAAGGCGACAATAATATTTTTTAGTCCCGTGAAAATATACGGGTTAACCACACTCACGCCAAACTTGCTAATAAAGACAACCCCACCCGAAATAAATGCTGTAATTAAAATTAAAAGAAACCCTTTGTTTTTGTTCATATTTGTATTATAATATTTTTATGTGTTTAGCTATTCCAAGCAAGGTTGTTAAAATTGAAGGAAAATGGGCGAATGTCCAAGCGGGCGACCATCAACATCGGGTTGATTTGAGTTTGCTTAAAAATGTAAAAGTCGGCGATTATATTTTCATCCACGACGAACTGGCAATTAACAAAATTCCCAAGACCGAAGCGAAGAAAATCCTGAAAATGATAAAAGACCATACTCATACCTGCGACCATCATCATTAATGCGCTGAACAACTAATACAGGGATCGTACGCCCTGACTAACATTGTCAACAATTTCTCCATCTCTTCTCGCGATTTATTTTTCGTTTGTCCCAAAAGCGCCTTGGCGCTTTTTTCAATTGATGTCAAATTCTGAACCGTCGGCGTAATAATGTTGGCGTAAATAATATCGTTATCCTGACTCAAATGAACCTCATGATAAAGCCCGCCTCGCGGCGCCTCCGTAGAACCAATCCCCTTTAATGACGGATTGGATGATTGTTTAATCGCTTCAGCGTTAATTTTCATTTCAAGCAATTTTTCAACAATTTCTATCGCTTTTTGGTGGTAATAAAGGGTCTCAATCGCTTGGGCGATATTATTATGAAAAGGATTGGCAAAATCTATTTTTTCGCCCCTTTTAATTTTTTCGTTAACCGCCAAGCGCGCCAAAGAACCGACTAGGGTTTCTTCGCCTTTGTATTTGCTGAATTTAGCGGTTGAATATTCTCTGACTTCTTCTTCTATGTTTTTTTTGTAATCCGTAATGAGCGACTTGTCTTTCTTCTCTATATCTGTTGAAGAAACTGCAATAATATATTCCCCTTCTTGAGCGGCCAATTTCAAATCCACTTTTAATTCGGGATACTCAATCCCTTCAAAAATCTGAATTGTTTTTCGCGCCGCGTCTTCGGTCTCTTTTAATTTTTTGAGAAGAACTTTCAGAGCGGATTTGGTCGGGACTTTATGAAAACCGCCAATTGTGGTCGTAGTCGGATGAACAATTCGCCCGCCGACAATTTGAACAATTTTATCGGAAACCTCTTTCAGCGATAAAGCGTCCTTAAAAGCGGCTGGATTTTTTGGAGCCAATTCAGTCGCTCGGTCAATGCCGATATAATCAGGCAAAACCAAAAAGAAAAGATGAAGTACATGACTCTGAATCATCTGTCCGCATTGCATTAAATCGCGCAAAAGAACGGTCGTTTTGCTCGGCTTAATTCCCAAAGCGTTTTCAATCGCGTTCAAAGAAGCCAAATTATGAGCGGTCGGACAAACGCCGCAAATCCGCGGAGTAATCCACGCCATTTCTTCGGCTGTTCTGCCAACCAAGATTCCCTCAAAAAGCCGCTCTCCCTCAAAAATATTGAGTTTGACCTCGCCCGCGTCCCAATCAATATTCAAATTCCCATGCCCCTCAATTTTCGCGATAAAATTTTGCATTTTTAAAAATAAGTATTCTGAAATTTATGAGCGTGTTGGGAGCCCTTTGGGCTAAAACGCGAAAAAATTTAGAATACGAAGTTTTTGTTTGTTTTATTCCTGATCTACTTTATTTAAGAACATACTAAAATATCTCTCAATTTCTTTTTTGTCCGTGATATTATTTAAAATTTTTAATAAAGCGTCAATATTCGCGTCCTCGCGTAAGCCAAAGCAACCATAACAGGGCGAACCGCCGTTGACGCAAACAGCCCCGCATCCGCCTTGGGTAATCGGTCCTAAACAAGGTTTCTCGTCTATAAGACGGCAAGGATTGCCCGCCTGCTTACATTCAAAACAAACCGAATAGCCGCGATAAGACGGCTTTTTCCCGCTTAATAATTCTTCCACTGTTCTGACTAATTCGCTTTCTTCAATCGGACAGCCGTGAATTAAAAAATCAACATGGATATAGGCGCTTAATGGCAAGGCGTCAATTCCTCTCGGCTTGTATTTTTCTCCGTAAATTTTCTTGCACCATTTCTCCCTCTCGCTCTTTTCCATAATCGCCGGAATACCGCCCAGGGTGGCGCAACTTCCCAACCCAATCAAAAACTTTGATTTCTCGCGCAATGATTTAATTAAATCAATCTCTTCTTGCGTAATCGGCGCTCCTTCAATGAGCGTCACATCAAATGGCCCGTCTTCTTTCCGCTCCTGCCCCAAACGCCAGTCAACAATATCAATTCTTTTTTCCAAAACCAAAAGTTTCTCCCTTAAAGAGACGATTTTCACCTCACACCCCTCGCAATCAGTCAGGTCGTAAATAGCAACTCTTGGATTTGAATTTTTTTTAGTCATGATTTTTATCAATCTCGTCAAAATTAAAAACTGGACCGTCTTGGCAGACATATTTGCTCCCAGTCGCGCAGTGCTGGCACTTGCCCAACCCGCACTGCATCTTTCTTTCCACATTAACAAAAATTCTTCTATCGGCAATTCCCAATGGCCTCAATATTTTTTCAAGCGCCTCCATCATGGGCCCGGGGCCGCACATCGCCGCGACCGCATCAACCGCGTTTATCTTTATATCATCAATTAATTCCGAAACCATTCCGACATATCCCTTCCAATTTTTATCCGGCTTATCAACCGTCAACAAAACCTTAATATCTTTTTCCCATTTCTTAATCGCGTCCATCATTAATAAGTCCTTGGGCGTTCGCGCTCCGTAAATTAAATAGACATTCCCAAAATCTCCCCTGTTTTTAATAATATACTCAATCAAAGCGGCAATGGGAGGAATGCCACATCCGCCCGTAACCATGACGACATCCTTGCCCGACATAAAATCAACGGGAAATCCATTTCCATAAGGACCTCGCAAAAACGCTTCATCGCCTTCTTTTAATTGATGCAACTTCTCCGTCAAAACACCGGCCTTTCTAACAACCAAATCCAGATACCTTTTTTCATAAGGTGAGGAAGCCGCCCCAAAAGGCGCTTCGCCCCAGCCAAAAAGCCCAAACAAAAGAAATTGCCCCGGATTAAAAACCAGACCATTTTCATCCGCCTTAAACACACTCTTGCCTGGCTTCGGCGAGGCAAGGCGAAAACGGCTCACATTAGAAGAAAGTTTTTCTATCTTAATAATTTTAACTTTTTCTGGTTCGTAAATATTTTTCATAATCCTCCACTATCTCCATTAAAACGCCTGCGATTCCGATGCCGGCGGGACAGTTGTTTTTGCAATTTCCGCAGGCGACACATTGCGATTTTCCATATTCCTTGTAGGCGCGGACGAATTTGTGATAAAACCAATTGTAATACCGCTCTTTAACCGTCGGATGAAATTTATGCCCTCCGGCGATTTTTGAAAAATTAGGCAGAGTACAAGCGTCCCACTGGCGACAACGAGAACAACTCTCGCCGTCTAAATTAACTCTGTCCTCAATAGAAAAACAATGACATAAGGGACAAACATAAGTGCAAATTCCGCAACCCAAACATTTTTTCGCCAATTCGTCCCAAATTTTATGATTCGCCGACCAGGCGACCGCTTCCGCCAGCAACTCCGAATCAAGAAGCATCTCTTTCATTGGATTTGAATCGGTTGAATATTTCTTAATAACTGGCTTGGCTATTTTTTTAATCAATTTACTTTTAATCGCCTTCTTTCCTTTTTCTGTTAAAACCAAAACCTGATATTGTTTAGAATTTATTTTTTCTAAAATAATATCCCCGCCCATTGGGACAATAACTGTATTATCAGTCAAACCGACTAAAACCGATTTTTCTCTTCTTCGCCAATAATAAAAATCTTTTCGCGGCTTCTCCATGATTTCGTCCAACTGCGTCATCGCTTCCAAATGCGCCATATTTAAACCAAAAAGCAAAACTCGCCCCTCATAATCGGGAACGCTTAACTTTTGGCTTTTCAAGTCAAAGTTAAATGTTTCTTCCTTAGGCGGAAAAAAATATTGCTTCGGAGGCAAGACGCTTTTCCGAACATCAAAAACCGCGAAGCCCTTTTTTAACTCCTTCAGCCAGTTTTTTATTTCTTTTTTTTCTATTACTAAAGGCATTATTATTATAATATCACAAAACTCAAAAAAACAAAAATCCTGATTCTATTTTTATTTAAGAATCAGGATTCGTTCCGAATTTTTTTTAAAATTTTAACACAGAGATCCTCCACAGAATCTCTCTCGTTGACAATAACTGCCGGTATTCTGCTAAACATATTTCTTCTTCCTCTCCCTCGCGTTCTCGCTCGCGCTGTTATATTTTCGTGTTCCAACGCTCCAATCCAGGAACTTTTCGCATTCAATCCCACCGCCAAGTGATAGGCGCCCTTTATAATAATGACGATAAAATCAATTTTGCGTTTATCTATTGATTTAATTGTTGATGTCTTAAAAAAGTTAACAATTAATCTCTTTCTCTTAAGACGCCCAAGGGCTTCTTCCACTTTTTTTTCTGAAATATTGCCCCTCTCTCTTGTTCCGATATCACTCCTAAAAAAATCTTTCTTTTTGATTAAGTCAAAACCTATTCTTGCCAAGAGACCACCTCCTTTTTAATTATTAAAAAACTACTTCGCAAGCGCTTTTTCAATCGCGTCTCTAAAAACGCTATACGGTTGATTACCGACAATTTGCTCGCCATTAACAAAGAAATTAGGCGTTCCGCTCACGCCATCTTCCTGCGCTTGTTCAAACCATTTTTCCACGCTCGTTTTATATTTCTCCGCGTCAAAACACAAATTAAATTCTTTCTGGTTTAATCCCAAATCAGCCGCTATTATTTTGATATCCTCCGCCGCCTTAAGTTCTGCCGCTTTTTCAAAAAGCTTCTCGTTAAATTCCGCGAATTTGCCCTGGTCTTGCGCGCACAAAATGGCCATTCCTAATTCAAGCGGGGAAAGCAAACGGGAAATAAATTTAACCTTTCCTGTTTTAATATATTCATCCATAATCAAGGGCAGGGTATCCCTGTGAAAATTAGCGCAATGCCCGCAAAAATGACTTGAATAATCTATGAGCGTTACTGGCGCGTCTGGGTTGCCTAAAAAAAACTCTTCGCCTAAAACAGCGTCTGTCTGCTTCTCGCCGCTTCCCAAAACAGAAGCCGCCTGCTTTGCCACATCCAACCCGTAATTCCCCGCGTACCAAACAACACCCGCCAAAAACGCGATTGCCACCACTCCGAAAATAATTGTTTTATTGTTTTGCATAAATTTAAGTTTAAAGTTTTATTTTTATTTCCCCCATTTTACCACTAATCAAAAATCAACGCAAATTTTTCAAAACAAAAAAACAACCCAAGCAAAAGGATTGTTTTTTTATTTAACGAAATCTTTTTTTAATTCCTTGGAAACGCACGGACTGCTTCTTATCAAGGCCTTCAATTCTTTAATGTCTTTGTCCGATACGGATATTCCAATAGGTTCAATTCCTGTCGCTTTAATAAGGTCATTTCCTGTCATATGAAATGACGCAATTCTTTTTTTAAATTCTTTCGTGTCTAAAGTTACAAAAGCAAATATTGTTCTACTCTCAAGGTCCCTTCCGCCATTAGATATTCTGCGATTATAAAGAGATGATATTTTTTCACTATCCTTTTTGTTTAAAATCCAAGCCGCGTATATTGTATCAGGGGTAATCTTTAAAAATATGTATTCTTTGCCATTGTATCTAAAGACATCGCCAAAAGTTATAGTTATCATCTTATTTGATTAAATCCATTAGCAATTTTATTTCTTCCTTAGTAACCTTGCAATCAGCATCATCAGCAGCGAGTATATATGGAATTTTGTCTAAAAGTTCCGTGCTATTCCATGGAGATTCTTTATGCGATTCATCCTCTATTTTTCTTGTGTTAACATTTCCAAATCTAATACATACTTTTTGAAGTATATCTAATTCGTTTTCAGAAAAATATTTTTCATCATCTTTGCTAAATTTTCTTAGCGGCAAAATTCTATGTATTTTTTGTCCTTCTAATGTTTCTATTTTTATCGTATCTGACAAAATTGCGTCATCCATATCGTCATCAACATTATCAACTAAATTTTTTATGTTTGATGGTATTGGCCCGCGTTCTAAATGAACATAATCGTCATAAGTTACCGGCGATCCATACTGTTTTACATGCATAAAATCCAAAAAGTAGAAAAGTTTCATCAACTTAACTTTGCCCAAAAATCTAGGATTAGTATGCGCGCAAAAATACAAAAGAATAGCTTTTAATTTTGATATAGATATACGCATTTTTATAATTTAGGCAAGACTCAAAACCACTCAAGATGATTATAACACATTAGAAACCCGCAAAAAAGGGTTCCTGACACCTTTTTCTTCCTTCTATGTTGATTTTATTACATTATCAACATTGCCAATGTTGATAATACATTTATTTGACATTTTACCACTAATCAAAAATCAACGCAAATTTTTGTAAATAAAAAAGTGTTCAACCCTGAAGGTTGAACACTTTTTACTCTTCTCTTATTGTATTTTCCGCTTTCTCTTCCTAATCACAATCAAAACGCACAAAACTAATAAAACAATTCCTAAAATAATCAGCCATTCGCCTGAACCCAATCCCGCAATGCCGGCCAAAAGACCATTCTGATTATTTTCTTCCTCTTGGTCTAAAACTATTACTTGTTCATCGTCCTGCTTCTCGCTAACCTCATCTTTTGTTCCCAAACCCTCTCCTTCGTCTTTCCCCTCATCTTCTTTCGCGTCTTCTGAAAAAACTGGCGTTTCCGCTTTTGGCGTCTTTACCGATGGCGCAACTGGCGCGGCTGGAATTGTTGGAACTGGCGCTGGCGCCGCAATATTCACAGCCGTTTGAACTATTGAACCGCTTAAAATGTCTTGATTTTCCGCGTTAAGAACCATTGAATTACTTCCTAATCCAATCACTCCGCTACCAGATTTTTTGGCTGTAAACGAAACTGTCCCAAAAGCAACCGCCGAAGACAGCCCGCCCGGGTAGCCAGCCGTTTTAATAAGAATGCCGTTGGTATTATCAATTAAATCGTATCCCGACGCAGAAAGAGCCATCCAGTTACTGCCAAAATTAAACGACTTTACTTCTAATAAATCAGCGGGATACTCAAGTTCTGCTTTCGTTGTATAACTTTTAACCCCTTGAGGATTGATTGACACAACCAAATCAAAATTCTCTCCTTGAACAACATTGACATTAACTGGCGAAAATGAAATAGTCGCCGCCGCAAAAACAGAACTCGCTAAAACAATTCCTCCTAAAACAGTTAGTATAGTTATTAATTTAGTTTTATTCATAATTTTTTGTCAACCTATCCCGTCCAATAAGTCATTAATAAATTAAAGTCAAAAATATCAACTGTTCCATTATTATCAAAGTCAGCCACATTACCACTCCCCGTCTTTCCCCAATTAATTACTAATGAGTTAAAGTCCAAAATATCAATTTTGTCATCTCCATTAGTATCTACTACTTGAGCCGCCGCGCTAAGCGGACTTACTGGAGAAGGAGTTGACGAACCGCCGCTGCTGCTACCGCCAGAAGACACAGGAGGCGCCGGGGGTGGAGAAACTGGACTAATAACAGATAAATCAAGATAAACAATTGGATTCGTAGCAACATTAAGAGATTCGCATTGATTAGCATCATCAGCAATCCCAATAACTTTGAATTTTATCATTTTGCCTTCATTAACGCTACCATCAGGGACATCAATAGAATATCTACCCTGAATTGTTACTGTTGTATTAGCAACTTCTTTATCTTCTATTTCCGCTGTGATTATAGCGCCAACCGGCGCTAAACTACCATCAACTTCAACACTACCATAAACCAAAAGAGGTATTGATGGAGGAGAAGATTGGGCTAACGCCATCACAGGTATAATCAAAGCAGAAATTGTTAAGATAGTTAATAATTGTAATTTTGTTTTCATAATTATTTTCTTAATGTTAAATACACCAAGTATTTAAGCATTTTATTTTTCGTTAAAAGTTACAATATTTCCTGCTTGATTCATCCACAACCAATATCCTTCTCCTGAATTCATATAGTCATCAGTTCTATTTACATTATTCTCATCTGATAGTATATAACTTCCTGTTAAACTTTGAAGATAAGTTGAGCTTAACATGCGAGCTGAAGTCGATTTCAATCCAATAAGATTCCATCCTTGTACCACTTCATAGGTAGGCGATGGATTAGAAAATTCTGGCATCTCTGTCCCTGTTACAGTCAAAACAGCAGGGTTGGTCATGTTTACCCAATAACCTTTTCCGTCTTCCATTGTTGTTAATGTTTTTACTTGACCAGGAACATAGTTTAACCATTCACCTGAATTATAATATTTTACTAATATAATCTTATCGTTTATACCAGTAAGCACTGTGGCTATGTCAGTATTGCTAAATATCACTGGCAATGAAATTAAGTTCCAACCAGTGTTTAATTGAATATCGCAAGTCCATGTTCCACCGCCATTATCAGTACAAATCGGAGTTGGTTCAACCACCGCTTCTGTAATACTAATACTTCTAGCACTTGAGCCTTCCTTGCCAACTTCATCAGTAACAATAATTCTTATTGCTACATTCTCCCCAATAGCTTCTTCTGGCACAGTCCATTGGTAAAATGGTTGTGGATTATTATCGCTTTCTATAATCGTTGTCCAATTTGTTCCGCCATCCTTGGAATAATCTAATTTTGTTTTCAAATCTCCCATTGCAGTAATATTATCCGAAGCGTCCCAAGTAATATTATGGACTGAACCTGCTTGCCAATTCTCGCCTCCGTTAGGATTAATTAATTCAACGGTTGGAGAAGTGCTATCAACGCTTATTCCAAAAGCATCCACATTTTGAGATATAATATTGTTTCCCGCTAAATCAGTAACTGTTATTTTTATATAACATTTAGAACTATTAACATTGGGAACAAGCCATGAATATTCACCATCATTTGCTGTATTTATCACAATATCGTTCCAACTGTATTTATTATCATCAGAATATTTTAGTTTAATAGGCGCATTACTAAAATTATCATCTATGGCATCCCATTTTATAAGATATTGAGAACCGCCTTGTAGTGTTGAAGGGAAAACAAGAAGCGCGACTGTCGGCGTGTTGGCATCAATAGTTTTAGCAACATCACTTCCATCAACTGCAATTGAAACATTGCCTGCTGGGTCAGTTGCTTGCGCTCCTGTTAATTGTAAGGTAGTAGTTTGATCACTTTGCCCCTCTTCTACTGTATAAGTTGCGGTATAAATATCTCCGCCGCTAACTGCAGTCCAAGTTAAATTTCCGCCGTTATAAGTGGCAGGGGTAATAGTTAAACCAGTTTCAGTAGTAGCGACATCAACTGTAAAAGTGACAGTATCTCCGATTTTTAACCAGCCTGCGCCAGTAGCGTCTGAAGTAACTGAACTGATTACTGGGGTATTAGCGTCAATTGCTAAAGTGTTGGCAGTTACGGTCGTATAGGCGATATTTTCATTACCTGCTGTGTCTTTTAGAATTACACTCGCTGTGATTGCGCCAGAAGCTACATCAAGATTTCCTTCTACCACAAGATAAGTTGCCGTATATGTATTATCGTTATTATCAACTAACGGGGCAGTAACATCTACGCTATTTACAGTGATAACACTGGCAGTATAACCAACCGCATCGGCAGTAATAGTTAAAATGACTGTATCGCCTACTTTAGCGGTTCCCGAATTTGGACTAACTTCAATTTTACTGATAGTCGGTGCGACTGTATCTACCGTCCAAGTATAAGTTGTCGCGCTTCCTTCTGCCTGCCAATTACCTGCTTGATCTCTTCCAATTACAGAAATTATATGAGAATCCTCGCTTAATCCGGTCTCACTTATTGCGGTAGCGAACGGTGTTTCTGCTCCATAACCTCTATCGTCTAAATCATATTTATAATAAACAACTTGATCACCGCTTACACTTAAAGTAATTTCATCACTGCTAATTGGACTAACTACATCTGGTAATATTGCAATTGGCGCAGTTTCGTCAATCAGATCGCAACTTTCATTAGTACACCAAGGTCTGTAATTAAAATTACCACTTAAACTACCGATGCCGATTCCGTTTGGATTATCCGCATGAATTGGTCCTGAGGCGCTTCCCCACCAATTTTCCGCAAAAGCTTGACTAATTGACCCATAATTAATTACTGGGGAATTAAATTTATTTCTTTGTACTAAATAATTACTAGCATAATCAGCAATTCCTATATCTTCCGCATTGTCATGAAAATAATTTAACTTTACAGTCGCGTAGTTGATAGCGCCTATGCCAGCCGTATTATTATAGAATTCATTATTCTCTATATTAACAATCCCGCTTCCGCTATTACCTAAATAAACCCCGGAAGTTAAATCGTGTATTGTATTATTTGTTATATTAACTCCATATACACCGGGTCTATCAAATAATACACCTCTTCCACCAACGCTTGCTCCTTGCCCTACAAGAATATTATTAGATATTACAACACTAGTTACGCCAACTGGCAAATCTATTAAAACGCCGCCTGCGGATATTGTAAATTCCGTTACAGATACATCGTTGGCTGTAATTTCTAAATTACCATTAATAGTAGTGATGTTTTTTCCAGCGCCAACTAGATTTAACGCTTTATTAATTGTTAAATTTTCAGCATAAGTCCCAGCCGAGACATTAATTGTATCTCCCTCTGTCGCCTTGTTAATCGCTTCTTGAATGTTTATAAAATCAACATCAGTTGTCCCAAAAGTAACATCAACAATCAATATTTTATTATAATTATAAACAAAAGAAACTGAATCTTTACTAACAGTATTCCCAGCAGAATCAGTAGCCGAAAGAACTAATGCATTTCTTCCATCATTTAAGTTAGCATTAGGAATCATTGCACCTAAACAACTAACATCAATTAGTGTTCCGCCATTTATAGTGTAGGAACAAGCAACTGAATTAGCATCGGTCGCTGTAAATGTTAGTGGTATATCAGCGATGTAAACAGTGTCTGCCACAGGGGAAATAAAGCTACTAATAACTGGATTCGTTTTATCCCAAACCAAAGTCATTGTATCAGAAGAACTTTTTCCTGCATTATCAACAACTGTTAAACGGATTGTATAAGTATCGTCTGGGTTTGTTCCGTTTGCTTCAATTGTTGTATCTTCTGTGCTTGGTGTTCCAAAAGTAATTGTTCCAGCTCCACTTGTGGTTACATCTGTCCATAAATAACTTGCTACTCCAGAAACACTATCATCAACTGTTGCATCTTGAGTAAATAGAGCGTTAACAATTTTATTTGTTCCAGCCTCTACATTAGGATCAGTTAAATCAACTTTAAATGTTTGATTTGCTATTTCTTCGTCATTCCCTGCAACATCTACTGAGTAATAATACAAAGTATCAGTGCCTTCTGAAGCAGTTAATATTCCTGTATATTCTGCATAAGTTCCAGATGTCCCCCATTTATAATAAATTTTATCACAACCGCTTGTATCATCAGCGCAAGTCAATGTTATTGTTGGTTGCGTCACATACCAGTTGCTCGTTCCATTTGGACTTACAGGACTTGTAATAAGAGTTGTTGCCGGAACAACTGTGTCCTTGATAATTCCACCCTCGCTGTCAGCTCCTATATTTCCAGATGTATCAGCATCTTTGAAATATAAAGTAAATGAAGCGCCTTCTACCACTCCGCTAAATTCAGCGATAGCAGACATTTTTGTGACCCCGCTTGCGCAAACTGTCCAATTAGTGTCATCAACAGAACATTGCGAATTAGTTGAATCAGTTGCAAAAGTTATTACAGTATCACTATTTACATAAGCGCCAGTCAACGGAGCAGTTATATTTACTACTGGAGCAATCATATCTTTAGTTGCGATACTGATTCCGGCTGAACTAACATTTCCCGCCGCATCAGTTAAAGTCGCGGAAGCTGTTAAATTTCCATCAGCCAAAGCTGAAACATCTATACTGGTAATATTAATATTCTCGCTTCCATCAACACTACTTACTCCCGTTATTTCTAAGGCTTCTTTATCTTTTACTGAATAACTTACAACAGCATTTGCTTCGCCAGTACCAGTAATAGTCATTGTTGAATTAACAATATTAATATCTGTTGCTAATATAGTCGGAGCGCCCGGCGTATTCGCGTCAATAGTTTTTACAACATCAATTCCATTTATTGAACCGCCGATATTTCCAACCAAATCAGTTAATGTAACGCCTGTTAATTGCAAAGGTGAAGTTTGGTCCAATTGATCTTCCTCAACCGTATAAGTCGCCGTATAAGTTGTGCCATCAACAGTTAACCAAATCAAAGTTCCGCCATTATAAACAGTTGGGCTAATAACCAAACCTGTTTCTGGAATAGTAGGGGTAACTGTAAAAATAATAGTATTCCCTACTTTTAATATTCCTGCTGTTGTTGCATTAGAAATTACCGATGTTATAGCGGGAGCAAATGTATCAATATCATAACTAGCAGAACTTGTAGGTCCAACTGGAGCATTTCCGGCTACATCAGTCCAGTTAGTGCCAACGGTGATAACATTTTCATTATCATCAATATCTATTGCAGGAGTAAGGGTAGCTGTATAGATTTTTGCATCTCCATTGTCAATAGTAAAATTAGATAATGTCCCGTTTTCAATAACCGTCACATCATCGACAGTAAATCCAGTTGGTACTTCTGAAAATGCAAAGGTTACTGCGGCGGTTTCTCCGACTTTTAGAGCTGTGTCATTAAGAGTAATTGTAACTGTTGGTTCTAATGTATCAACATCAAATATTCCTGTGCTATCAGCATCCATCACATTCCCAGGTGTAGCTAAATCTACCGCGTCAGACACAATAATTATTGCCGTTGCTTCTTCGTTCGCATCTGAGAGAGTGAATATTTCTGTCCAAGTATTTCCAGACCAAGCGCCATCACTTTGAGTTATTATAACGCCTATTATTCCCGTAAAGCTAAAAGTCGGGGCTGTAGAATTCATCGCCTCGCTAAATACAACAGTTATCGTAACATCTCCCACTTTTGCCAAACTTGGGTTTGCTGTCACGCTAACAATAGTTGGCTTTGCTCCATCACTTACATCTTGATTTTCTACTTGAAGCAAGGCATTCTTTGAATTATCCTCAAATGCGCCAACTGCAATTTCTAAATCTTCAGAATCGTCTGTAATCGCTGATGTTCCTAAATCTGAACCAAAAGTCAATACCACTACATCATCTTTGAATTCATTAATAAAAAACCCTGTCGGATTAATCCCTTTTAAAGTTATATTTTCAAGAGGATCTATGTAACCCCCAATGTCGTCTTCGCTAAATGTTAATTCAACGGTGGTTGAATTTGTTAAAACAGCTGTTTCCAATATTGGAGCAATACCATCAAAAGTAATAGGGCTTGCCACTGGAGCAGAAAGTCCAGCTAAATCTTTAACATCCCCAACGTAACCTACATTAGGAGTTTCTCCTGTCCCGAAATTAGTTCCCAACGTTAAAGTGATAACCCCATTTAATTCACTAGTGCCTGTTATTGTATAGCCCTCTACACTAAAATCAGCTATTGCATCTGTAGTTCCATCCAAATCCTCAGAAAATGCCAATTCAATAGTATTTATCGTTTTAGTTCTGGTTGACCAAAGTACAGGGTTAGCCTCATCTGTAGAAGTTTGAGAAAAACTTGCCAATGGATTACCAACCATATCTGCTCCACTTCCAGCAGTATAAACAACAACTTTCGCTTCCGTTCCAGTTGCTTTATTTTCCACAACAATATCAAAAGTATTATCGTTTACTATGCCTCCAGTATCTATGGTAATTACAGGAGCTGAACCACATATAAAATCGCCTGCAGAAAAAGTTGAGTCATCTACTGCTTCACTAAATACAATAGTAGCCATTTCCACATTTCCATCACCATTGGTATCTTTAGTGGTGATTGATAAAATTGTCGGCGCTGTCACATCAACAGTTGTTTTTGTATCAGTGTTAAATGTATAACCCTCATTTACATCTCTTGTCGCAACACCCCATGTATATTCCGTGTCTACTGTAGGCGTTGGAGATGTAGCATTAAAAGCAACATTAACGCTATTGTCAGCAGTTAAAATACTATCGCTAAATACATCTGTCATGCAAACAGCTTGTAAACTAGAAGATTCTGAATCATTTGTCCACCCCGCAGGGCAAGAAATAGTGCTTGTGTCTATTAAAAAACCAGATCCACTTTCAACGCTTATAGTGATTTTATACACAGAATCCGCTCCATTATTCGTCACTGTAAATCCATAAGCATCAGTAGAACCGCCAGCAACAAATTCCGGCGCAGTAGTCGCTGTCGCCGTATGTTCCGCCAAAACAAAATTATAAACAAAAAAACCGCCCATGATTAAGACGGCAAACAAAATTAAAAAAGGCGACCACCTAAGCCCCCCCCCAGAAACTTTTTCCCTCCAACGAGAAATATGAGAATTATTCATGATGTCTTTTTTGCAAACGCCTGACCAAGTAGAAAATAATTTTTCACTCGCGCCGAAAACGATTACAAAATTTTATTTATTAAATTTTAATTTTTACAAAAAACCAAAAAGTAAAATTCTAACTTAATTACATCCTATATTTTCAATCCTAAAATGTCAAGTGTTTTGGGCGCGATTGCTTGCTGAAAAGTGTTCAACCCTGAAGGTTGAACACCTTATTTCTCCAACTGTCTAATATCAACAACTGGAATGTTATTAATTTTTTCCTTAATCCTATTGATAGTGGCAATATAAAATTTTATTTTAGGATAGGTTTCAATAAATTTTTTATACTTATTCTTATTGAATTTCTCTGAATTTACTTTAACTTCGTAAGCTGTCTCTTCCTCAACCACAAAATCAACTTCGTGTTTCTGGATAGTTCGCCAAAATTTTATCTCTGAAAAATCATACTTTTCCAACAACTCTCTATACAAAGCATTTTCTAAGAGCTGTCCTTTGTCTTCGCGCAAATCATAAGAATCTAAATTTTTTAATAAAAAATTTCTCAATCCCAAATCCAAAAAATAAACTTTTGGCATTTTAGTAATTTCCTTTCTTAAATTTCCGTAAAAAGGACTAACTAATCTGATATGAAATGACCTCTCCATAATAGACAAATAGTCCTCTACCGTCGAACGGGATATTTTTAAGGTTGAGGCAAGTTCCGAACTATTAACCAAATTGCCAGTTTGAGAAGCCAAAATTCTCATTAAATTATAAAACACTTCTTCCTGTTTAATGTTGGCCTCAAAAATATCTTTTTTAATGTAAGAATGAACCAAGTCCCCTAAAACTTCTTTTTTCTGGGCTCTATCCGATAAAACAACTCTTGGATATCCGCCATAAGTTAAATACTCGCGGTAATATAAATCAACTTTCTCTTTTTCAGATAAACTAATTTTGTTAAAATTCTTTTTTGCCAAATCCTCTTTATTTTTAAATTTTAAAAACTCTCTAAAGGACAAAGGCAATAATCTAAAAATCTTTTTGCGGCCAACTAAAGAATCTTTAAATCTGCGGTCTATGTAAAAAGCAGATGAGCCAGTCGCGATAATTTTTATCTTTCCCTTATATTCATCATAAAAATATTTTAAGAAATTAGTCGGGTCATCAAGATATTGAACTTCATCAACTAAAACATAAGTTTTTTGTTTCAAATCAAAAGGAAAGATTTTAAAAAGATTTTTGGGCGTTTTTTTTAACAAAGAAAGATATTCATAATCCTCTAAGTTGAGAAAATGAACAGCATTGCCTTTTTCTTGAATAAAATCCTCTATTTGACGCAAAATAGTCGTCTTGCCAGATTGCCTCGGACCAATAATCAGCGCTATTTCGTTGTTGTCAATTTCTTTTTTAATTTTAATAGTCAAATCCCTTATAATACTCATAAAAAATACTTTAATTTAATTATTAACCTCATATTATCAGATATTATGTTCTTGTCAAGAGCATAATATCCACAAATTTTTAGACGCTATTTAGGGATTGGTATAAATAATGCGCCTTGCGCGGTTTTCCTATTTCAAATCTTTTATTTTGTTTCTTAAAATATCTTTAATATTTTTGCCCAATTTTTTTACAAACGCTATGTCGCTAATAAAATTTTCTAAATCCAAGGTAATGCTTTTATAGTCAATTTTTTCCACGATTGCCAGAAGTTTCTTCTTTAAATCATCAATTGTCTCCACCTCTTCAATACAATCTAAATTAGGACTTATTCCCTGCTCTAAATACCACATCAAATCAAAATAGTCGCGACCCTTAACGCTAATTAACTTTTTTCCTTTTTTATCTGTCTTTCCCCATTTTCTGCGCAAAACGGCCTTGATTTTGGTCGCCATTAATGTCGGCAAATCAAAAGTTTTTATTAAAATAGATTTATTGTTTTTAAACAACGGCTTAATTTCAGTTTTGTATTTACGGCAAAAATTAAAATTCTTGAATATTTCTATTTTTAAATGTAAAAAATCAGATTCAGCGCCGCTTGATAATCCAAAATCTTTTAGAATCGGAAATTTTAAGTATATTCTAAACTTCTGCGGTTTAATTGAAACAGAAAAATCTGTTTTTTTACAGAAAAAGTTTTTTAAATCATCAGCCAATTCTTCTATTGATACTTTTTTTTCAATATCAACAAAGTCAAGATCCTCGGAGAGTCGTGGCAGAGAATAGCATTGGGAAAGGCAAGAACCGCCATAGAACACCAATTTATTATATTTTTCATTAGAATATATGTAGTCAAGCGCGAGAACCTGAAAATATTCCTTTAATAAGTTTCTTTTATATAAGTTTGATTTTTCAAAATTTTTTTTGATTATATCTTTGATAATTGTTTCTGTTTCGTTCATATTCTTGATTTAAATAAATAATTAAATATGTCAGTCATTTTTTTACTGCTTTCTAATTTGACATATTTTTCCAATTCTTTAATATCTTTTTTTCTAAAATCGCCAAGATTAAGCCGCAGTTCTTTAACTGCCGTTTTATGTCGCAAAATATTTTTTCTTAAATACAAAAAATCAAATAATGCTTTCGCTAAACTGGCTTTTTTAATTAAGTACTCGCCTTTTCTATGAAGTTCAAAACCGATAAATAAATTTTCTTTAATGTGATGATAATCAAAAAGTCCCAGTTTATTGGAAAACTTTTTTGTCTTTTTTTCGGTGATTAATGTGAAGCTGTTTGAGGTCTCGCTTAAAATATTATTTTTCCCAAGCGCGTATTCAAGGCTGATATAAGCGGGCTCATATAAAATATTAGCAATAAATTCCAAATATTCATTCATGCCATTGCTTTTTTCAATAAATTCCAAATATTTTTTGGAAACATAAACTCCCTTTTTCAAAGAAATTACTTCGCCTTTTTTTGACAACCTGGACAATAATATTCTTAGATATTTTTTATTTTCTTCAATAACGGTTAAATTTTCAATACGAAAATAAGGCAAATTTTTTATCGCGCTTTTAATTTTTTCTGAACGAAAACCTTTGGATTTTTTATTTATTTTTACCATAAAACTTGTTTCTTATAATATACATATATTGTATATTATGAGAAACAGATTGTCAACATTTATCCACGATTTTCTGAACCTGTCTCAAAACCGCCTTCTCGTCAACGCCTTGAATTTTTCCCTTTTCCATAACTATTTTCCCGTTGATGATTATTGTCTCCACATCGCTTCCTTGAGCGGCGTAAACTATATTTGAGACCAAATTATGGCAAGGTGTCAAACGCGGTTTTTCAAAATCAAGAATGATTATATCCGCCTTTTTGCCTTCTTCTAAGGAACCGAGTTCTTTTTCTAATCCCAACGCTTTGGCTCCGTTGATTGTCGCCATATCTAAAACAGTTTGCGCGTCAGCAATGAGCGGATTAAGACGATACCCTTTGTGCGTCAAGGCGGCGACTTTCATTTCTCCAAACATATCCAAGCAATTATTTGAACAAGCGCCATCCGTCCCAAGACAAACATTCACGCCCGCTTCCATCATTTCTTCCAAGGGCATTATTCCAGAACCCAGCTTCATGTTTGAAATCGGACAGTGCGCGACCGAGGCGCCCGAACGCGCTAAAATTTTAATTTCTTTTTTATTTAACCAACAACAATGCGCTAAAAGCGTTTTTTCGTCCAAAATACCTGCCTCGTCCAGCGCTTCCACAGGCCTTTTTTTGTATTTTTTTAGCGAAAAATCAACCTCTTGTTTTGTTTCGCTTAAATGAGTTGTTAAAAGAAGATTGCGGCGGCGCGCGATTTCTTTCGCCTTTTTGTATGTCTTCAACGAGGTTGTCTGAAACATATGCGGCGCAAGCGCGTAATCGGTCAGACCGATTTTTGTTTTTGCTAATTTCTCAATTTTCCTGAAAGCATCCGCAGGGTTTTTGGAATAGAAAGAAGGAAAATCCAAAACAGCGCAACCAAGCGCGCCCCTCATTCCCACTTTTTGAGCCGCTTTTCCGACTTCGTCTTCGTGATAATAGAAATCGGTAAAATAGGTCGTTCCCGATTTTACCATTTCCATGAGCGCTAAAAGAGAACCCCAATAGACCTCCTTTCGGCCGAACTTGGATTCAATTGGATAGATATAGTTTTGCCACCAATCCTCCAAAGACAAGTCGTCGGCATAGCCGCGCAAAAGAGACATCGCTAAGTGCGTATGCGCGTTAACTAAGCCAGGCAAAGCAACCCGTCCCCGCCCATCAATTATTTTTTTCGCCTGGCTCCTGTATTTCTTTCCAATCTCCGCGCTCGCTCCAATTTCTTTTATCTTATTCCCGTTAATAAGAATTGCTCCGTTTTTAATAATCTCTCGCTTTTTGTTTTGAGTGATAACATTAATGTTTTCAATTAAAATCATGGGTTATCTTAAATTCAATAACGCATCCAACTCTTCAATCACGGATTGCCTTTTATGATAATGAATAATATGGCAGATGTCACCGGCCTTTTTTCTCAAAAAATCAACAATGTCCCATCTGTCTTCAACATAAAAAGCGCAATTTGTCTCCTTAATTTTTTCCAGTTTGAATTTTTTATGCGAATCTCCGTTAGGGCAAAGATACAAATCGTGAAAGAAAATATTGTTCCTCTTTAAACAGTCGGTCACATCTGCTTCACACTCGGCGGAATGTCCAGAAATAGCCACTATTTTATAGCCCTTCTTTTTTAAATTTTTCAACAACTCTTTGATTTGGCTATTAATTTTCATGCCGTCGTAAAAAAATTTTCTAAAAGCGTTTTTTCCTTTTAATTTACTCACCAAAAAATTAAAATCAATCCCTTTAATTAAGCCATAAAAAGGCACGGGCGGTCTAAAGACCACCCCATCTAAATCAAAACCGATAATATTTATTTTTCTCCCCATTTAAACATTTTAAAACTTTTTCTGTGGATTGGACATAAACCAAATTCTTTTAATTTTTCTGAATGTATTTTTGTTCCGTATCCTTTATGCCGCGCGAATTCGTATTGAGGATATTCTTGGTGAAATTTTCGCATCAAGCGGTCGCGGCTGACTTTGGCAATAATGGAAGCGAGAGAAACCAAGAAAATTTTTTTATCGGCGCCGACGATGGGCATCTGTGTTAGTCCATTATTGAACGCTGGTTTTGAACATCTGCAAAAACTGCCATCTAAATAGAAATTGCCGTCTAAAAACAAAAAATTCGGCTGGCAATCTAATTTCTTAAGACACCCATTCCACGCCGCGAGCGTCGCTTGCCAAATGTTAACTTTGTCAATAATCGCGGAATGAATAAAACTAACTTTCCATTCTATATTCGGATTTTTAATAATCGCGTCAAAAACCTCTTCTCTTCTCTTTTCAGAAAGTTGTTTAGAATCAGTAATAAATTTGCCAGTTTCTCCAAAAGATATTTTCTCCAACGCGTCTTTTCTGACCGCCACAACAGCAGCTGCCACCGGACCAGCCAACGCTCCCCTTCCCGCCTCATCAATTCCGGCAACCACATCATATCCGTCTCCAAAAACCTTTTTTTCTAAATCAGAAAACATAATCTCTACTCCACCAAATTAGACGGCGTCTGACCTTCAAGCGAGGCAATAATATTTTGCGCTGCCATTTCCGACATTTTATTTCTCGTCCCAATCGTCGCCGAAGCGATATGTGGCGTTAAAATCGCGTTGTCTAATTCTATCAAACCGGGCGACAATTCGGGTTCGTTTTCAAAAACATCCAAAGCCGCGCCAGCAATCCCTTTATTTTTTAAAACTTCTACCAACGCCTTCTCATCAATAATCGGACCGCGCGAAGTATTAACCAAATAAGCAGTTGGCTTCATTAATTCCAGCCGTTCAGCATTAATCAAATGTTTTGTTTCGTCAGTCAAGGCAGTGTGCAAACTCACGAAATCCGCTTCTTTCAATAAATCATTAATTTCGCGATATTCTATATTATGTTCTTTCTCTAATTCCTCATTTCTTTTTATATCATAATAGATAACTTTCATCTCAAAGCCCTTCATTAGTCGTTCCGCAACCGCGAAACCAATCCTGCCTAAACCAACGATGCCAAGCGTCTTACCCTTGATATCGCCTCCTAAAAATAATTTCGGTCCCCACGCTTTGTATTTTCCCTCTCGCGTATATTTATCCCCCTCCGCGATTCTTTGCGCGACTGCTAAAATTAAACCAACCGCGTGGTCCGCGACCGTGTCCGTTAAAACACCGGGCGTATTTGTCACCACCACTCCGCGCTTCTTCGCTTCCGCGACATCAATATTATTATATCCAACCGCGTAATTGGCGACTATTTTCAATTGCGAACCAGCCGCGTCCATGACTTCTCCATCAATTTTTTCTGTCAAAACGGAAAGAATGGCGTCAACCCCCTTTACTCCCTCTAACAAATCCTCTCGCGAAATACTTCCTTCGGGACCAACCAAAACATCCCACCCCTTTTCCTCTAACAAATTAATCCCAACTTCGGGAATCTGTCGTGTCACAAATATTTTTGGCATATTATTATTTATTTATTAATTTATTATTTCTTCTTCAAGACCTTTTCAATTTCTTCAACCACTTGCGAAGGCGTCACATTGGACTTTAAGCCAATTCCTTTGAATTATAATAACATAATTAATAAAATATACAAAACACTCTCCAAAAAAATGGCTGGTGTTGTTGTGAAAAATAATCTGGAAAGCGTAAAAAATTTGGAAATAAAAAGGACAGAGTTTATTAGACCTCTGCCCTTTTTGTTAAGAGTTAAAAGTTTATTTTAATTAGTGCTGTACAAAAACCGCCGCTTGTTTCCCAATCGCGATTGGTAAACATTTCAATATCTCCGCCATAACGATATCCTCCGCTAATACCAAGCACAATTTTAGAAACAACAGGAATGCTTGCCCCTACTTTAACATACCCACCCCAAGCGCCACCACTGTCCGATTCGGTGGATTCCGGATCTGAAACCTTAATATCAACAAGGCATAGGTACCCTCCTAACCCGGCATTTAAGGTAATTTTCTCCGCGATTTTATAAGAAAAAACAGGTCCCAAGGAAATATAATCCACGTCTACATCGGCCACCTCTTGATTTTCAGCAAGTAGATCAAGATCTGATTCGTCAAGCCTGAATCCAGACCAAGACGCTTCAATTCCGATACTATCAGTAATTTTAACTCCCATTCCTACATTAAGGCCTAGTTTGCCGTCAATATTAATATCAGATTTGTCATCAACCTTTAAGCTTCCGAAAAACATATATTCCGGACCGGCAAAGATGGTGACTCTTCCAAAATCTTCCTCGGCTCTTTCTTCTGCCAATGAGATTGGAACCGCAAAACAAACTACCATAAACAACGCAAATACTAAAACTATAATCCTTTTCATAACAATGCCCTCCTTACAAGCATAATACTATTATTAATAAAAATAAAAAATCTGAACAAATTGTCTACCTCCTTTCATTTGCTTAAATTATTTCGTTAACAATAGCGAAAAATTTTAAAAGATCAGAAATTATAACAAAAAAAACATTAATCCAATGAATTCTTGTTTAATTTTGAATAAACACTATATTATAACTTAAATCTTGTCAAGTTTATTTAGTAATACGCAAAAACTTATGGCAGTTTTTCAAAAACTACTCTACAATTTCCAACAATCTAATTTTACACCTCTCCGCCATGTCTTCAATGATAATTCCCTCTTTTAGTAAATCCCCCCTGATTTTATCCGCCTCCGCGTAATTTTTTTCTTTTCTCGCTTTCCCTCTATTTGAAATCATCGTTTGAACCGTTTTAGTCGCCAATATTTTAGTCAGCCGCTCCTGATAATTTTCAAAAAGCGGTTTGATAAATCCGAAAACTTGGTCAATTTCAAAAATATATTTTTCTATCTCCCGCGCTTGGCTAGATGATATTCGCGGCATTATTTTATAAACCTCTTCTATAAAATCAAAGAGAGCCGCCAGAGCTAAACTAATATTTAAATCACTATCCATCGCTTTTTTAAATTCTTCCCTATTTCGCGATATTGTATTTTTAATATCTAAATTATTACTCCCGCCGTTAGTAATAAAAGAAAGCTCCGCCAAAAAACTCAAAAACTTTTCCGCAATTATTTTCGCTTCCTTAAAATCATCAAAAGAAAAATCCAGAATCTTGCGGTAATGCGTTTTTAATAAAACCAATCTTAATAAAAGCGGATTGCATCCCTTCTCTTGAATGTCGCGCAGAGTGTAAAAATTCCCGAGCGACTTGCTCATTTTTTTGCCATTCACAAGCAAATGCTCGTTATGCGCCCAGTAATTGACGAATTTTTTTTCCGTCGCCGCTTCCGATTGGGCGATTTCGTTCGTGTGGTGCGGAAAAACCAAATCCGCCCCGCCCGTGTGAATATCAAACCGTTCTCCTAAATATTTCATTGACATTGCCGAACATTCAATATGCCAGCCCGGCCGTCCTTTTCCAAGTTCCGTCTCCCAAAAAACATCCCCGTCCTCCTTCTGCCACGCCTTCCATAAAACAAAATCATTCGCTTCTTCTTTTTCATATTCGTCGCTAATATTTAGCCGCCCGCTAGCATTCTTTTTTAATGTTCTTTTTTCTAATCGCGCCAATTCGCCGTATTTTTTAAATTTCGAAATATCAAAATAGATTGAACCGCCTGACTCGTAGGCAGAGCCATTTTTAAGTAATTTTTGAACCAAAGCGACCATTTCGGAAATATGCTCCGTCGCCTTGGGCAGAACATTCGGCATTTCCACATTCAACGCCTCCATGTCTTTAATAAATTCTTTTGTGTAAAATTCAGTAAATTCTTTAAGCGTCTGGCCTTTTTTTTGGCTATCTCTAATCGTCTTATCGTCAATATCTGTAATATTCATCACCTGCTCAACCTCAAAACCGCTGAACGCCAAATACCGCCTCAAAAGGTCGGCAAAAACATACGCTCTCAAATTTCCGATATGGGCGAAATCATAAACAGTCGGTCCGCAAGAATACATCCCGACCTTGCCTTTTTTAATCGGCTTAAAAACCTCGCTTTTCCTCGTTAGGGTATTAAACAATCTCAACATATTTTTATTCTATCATACAAACAAAAACCGCGAAAGTTAAAAGCGGCCTTTTGGACCGCTTTGTTGTGTTATTATAGTGGAAGCCCTCCGCCGCCAGGCTCAAGTTCTTTTCCGCATTTTGGGCATTTTCCGGGACGGTTAACTACCACTCTCTGGTTATGATCATGACCGCTGATATTGTAACAAAAATGCCATTTAGAATTAATCGGCGCGAGATAACGCCCTTCCTCGCAAACCCCTTGATTGCGATTGTCCATATAATCATTTACTATCACGCTTCTTTCCTCTTCGCCATGTTCTGTGTCAAGCATATCGACCATAAATACCCCTTTTTTCTCCCTAAAATTGTTAAAAAACTATATCCTCTTATCTTTTTTAATATCCTGCCTTATTTTCTCCATAAAATCAAACATAAAACGCAAATTATGAATTGTCGCCAGGCGCGCCGCGAGTATTTCTTTTGCTCTGAAAAGATGATGTAAATAGGCGCGAGTGAAATTTTGACAAGTATAACACTGGCAATTTTTCATAATTGGTTTTTTATCTATTTTATAAGTTGTTTTAAAAATATCCAATTTGCCTCGCTCAGTCAATAGCGTCCCATGCCTCGCCAGTCGCGTCGGCTCAACGCAGTCAAAAAGGTCAATTCCTCTTTTAACCGCTTCTCTAACATCTTCTAAATACCCAATACCTAATAAATGGCGCAGCTTGTTTTCGGGAAGATAGGGAATAATCCAATCAAGCGCCTTTTTCATCTCGCCTTTCCCAAACGAACCTCCTATTCCAAATCCATCAAAAGGCATTTCGCCGATAAAGCGCGCGCTTTCTTTTCTTAAATCCTCAAAAAGACCGCCTTGAACAATGCCAAAAAGAAATTGATTATCTTTATTTTTCGCCTTTAAACATCTTTCTGCCCAGCGATGCGTCCGTCCCATCGCCTTTTTTGTGTAATCATAATCTGCCAAAGGAGAAGAACATTCATCAAAAGCGAAAATAATATCAGCGCCTAAGTCCTCTTGAATCTTGATTGAAATTTCTGGCGTAAAGCGATGCGCGGAACCGTCCAAATGAGAGGTAAAATCAACCCCCTCCTCATCAATCTTGACTAATGAAGCATGGGAGGAATGGGGACAGTCCCCAATTTTTGGGGACTGTCCCCATTCCTTTTCCCCCTCTTTCAAAATCTTACCAACCTTATCTTGAATCGCCATCCCTAAACTAAAAACCTGAAAACCGCCACTATCAGTCGCCGTCACTCCTTGCCAATTCATAAATTTATGCAGCCCGCCCATCTTCTTTACAATTTTATTCCCCGGCTGAAGATACAAATGATAAGCGTTAGCCAAAACGCCCTCAAAACCAATTTTTTTAATATCTTCCGGGGTTAATCCTTTAACCGACGCCTTAGTCGCCACGGGAAAAAACGCCGGCGTTCTCATTACCCCGTTAGCGGTTTTAATCACTCCCAACCGCGCCTGCGATTTTGAATGTTTTTTTGTAATTTTGAAAAATGACATAAATTTATGCTTGTTGGGGGCTGCCCCCGCAACGGGGGCAGCCCCCAACTCTTTATTCTCTTATTTTATATCCCGCCACTCCAAACGCGACTACCACATTAAGCGACTCTTTCTTCCCCGCCATCGGCAAATGAATAATCTTATCTGATTTTTTCAAAACCGAAAGCGAGACGCCTTTAACTTCATTTCCAATCACCAAAGCCATCGGAAATTTCGGCTTGAATTTATTATAAGCGACGCTATTTTTCGTCTGCTCTAAAGCGACGATAAAAACGCCTTCTTTCTTAAGTTTGTCAATGACTCGCCATATTTGCGAATGATATTCCCACGGAATATTTTTTTCCGCGCCTAAAGCGGTCTTTGAAATTTTATCTCGCGGCGGCTTTCCGCAAATCCCGCATAAAAAAATTTTATCAACGCCCAAAGCATCGGCTGTCCTAAAGACCGAACCGATATTCTCCAAACTGCGAATATTATCGCAAACAACATAAAATTTATTTTTTCCCATATCGTCCTGAGTTTGGGGGCTGCCCCCGCAGCGGGGGCAGCCCCCAAACAAATCAAAGTTAAAGGGCTGTCGGCATTTCCAACAACCCTTTTTTGTTATAAATCATACTTTAAAACCCCATCGTGATGCGCCTGCGCTCCCCTCGCTCCACTTAACATTCCACGCGTCACAACCGACTTCCCGCGAACCGGCTTTTCTTTTTGAGCGACAACCTTAAGATGTCTGCCTAAAATCTCGTCTTTAACTTCTATCCCCAATTCGCCAATAATTTCCAGAAAAACCTCCTCTTCTCTTTTGTATCCGTAGATAAGAGACTTAGAGGTGTTAATTTCCCCGCCAGCATCCTTAAATGCTAGCACGCATCTTGAAAAAAAAGCGCGGGGACGGGTTGATTGATATCTCCCTGTTTTGATAATTTGCTTAACGATATTTTTGAGTAAAACTCTGCCCTTCTCTGAAAAAATAGTCATTTTCTCCATACTCCCCCCCTTTTTTTAAAAGTTAAAGGTTAAAGAAATTTAAAGAACCAAACTTGGCTAGATTATAACAAAATGTTTTCTATTTGTCAAGCCCTTATTCCCACAGTTTTTTTGCCTCGGCCCAGATCGCGTTGTTCCCCTGTTCCTTTTTTTGGTACCACCATTCAACACCCCACAAATAAAATTCATCGAGACCAGTCTGACGCGCGTATTCAATTACATCTTTAAATTTTTCTAAATCCATTGACTTTGCCTGTTCCTCTGCGCTTGTTTCTTGAATTGAGGTTTGACTCCACGGCTCGGCTTGAAGTTCAATCACAATCACTCTTTCTATTTCTGTAAAAAACCTTACGAAATCAGCCCTTTTTTTATAAAAAACAGGCGGAATAGGATACTCAACTCGTCCAAATGTATCGCTCCAAACATTACGATAAAGAGTCGTTCCTAAAACATCGCCTCGCAAAGCAGGTTGAATCCAACTACTCAATTCCCCACTGGCTGTCATAATAATTGTTTTTCCAGAGATATTCAATTCCCGAACCAAAGCAACTTCTTTATCTAAAAATTGCTTATCCAACGGCGGACATTCGCCAAATCCTCTTAAAAATGGTTCGTTTTCAACTTGCCATGCCTTAATGGTTTCGCTCTCGCTATAATGATTAACAATTTCCTCCAACATCAACAAAATTCGCTCCTGTTGTTCAGAGACCATCAAATTATCCGCCCATTCTGGAGAATGACATTCTGGCCATCTGGGTACTTTTCGCCCGACGACTAAAATAACATCTGCGTCCCTTTCTTCCGCTCGCGCAATCTGCCAATCCAAATCATCAAAAAAATATTCCCCTTGGCTTGGTTCTATCTTGTCCCAATAGGCGACCAAGCGAAGTTTTTTTACGCCCAATCCGTCCAAGATATCCAAATAAGCCGCCTGCCAATCAAGCCCCATTTCCTCGGCAAACTTTTGACTGAAGGTGACGCCAAAGACGGCATTCTCGGCGGGAACAGCTTCCCCCGTGAACAGATAAACAAAAACGCCCGCCAAAAGAATAACAATTAAAAGAATTGTTATAAGCAAAATGCGGAGCGGATTAAAAATATCTTTAAATAATTTTCGTTCTTCCATAAAACTACAACGCTAAAATTCCCAAACCGAAAACAATAAATAAAATCGCCGTTAATTTTTGTAAAATAATTTTATAATTAACCCTCTCCTGAATAATTTTCGGAAATTTTTTGGAAAGAAATAAAACAATAATTAAAAGAAAAACATATTGAACCCCCTGCAAAGCGTTCACTATCGAAACGCTCCCTAAATAAATGGCATAATTAAGCAAAACAAACGCGCAAGCGGAAAGAATTTTATTGGAAATAAACAACCCGCCTATTCCTATTTTAACAGATTTTGATGTTTTGAAAATAGTCGTGCGCGCGGAGGGAATTAAGAGCAAAGAACAAGCGCCTAAAACGCCGCCTAGCCGAACCCAAATAAAGCCGTTAATAAACGACTGCCCGTTAAAAACAAACTTGGTTAAAACAAAAGAAAGAGCGAATAAAAACGCGGCCGAAACAGCAATTAATAAGCCCTTGGATAAAAAGGTTTGAGCGCTTTTTTGAGGCAAAAACATAATTACTCCTCCAAAAACAAGAAAGCAAAAAGATATTAACTGGTGAGACGCCAATCGTTCGTTTAGAAAAAAATATGTTAAAAATAGCGTAAAAATAGGAACCAATCCGCCCACAATCGGAGCGACAACCGACACCTCGTTCGTTTGAATAGTCCGATAAAAAAACAAAATCGCGAAGACAAAAGCGATTCCCGCGGCAAAACCACCGACCATTTGCCAAAAGGACATTAAAGAAAAACCGAACGGGATCAAAAACAAAGAAGCCGCCCCGCCCAAAAGCCCGACAAAAAAAGCGGCGGCCGCTGGTCGCAAAACCGTCTTTGAAAGCAAAAATTTATCAACTGTAAAAACAACAGCCAATAAAAAATGCGCGATGATAGCAATAAATAACCAGTCCATAAAATTACATCTCCAGCTCATTCCGCCCGCAAATCTCCGCATAAACGCGCGCGCTTCGCCTGACCCGTCTCTCCATTGTTTTGTAATCCACCTCCACTAATCCAAATCTCGGCCAAAAACCTTTATCCCACTCAAAATTATCAATCAGCGACCAGTGTAAATATCCCTTCACATTTACTCCATTCTTAATCGCTTTGTGAATCCAAAATAAATGCTCTTTAATAAATTTTTCTCTCCTTTTGTCTTGAGCGTCGGCTAATCCGTTTTCGGTAATATAAATCGGCTTTTCGTATTTTTCCAAATCCTTGAGAACATAATAAATGCCTTTTGGATAAATTTCCCAACCCATATCAGTAAGTTCTTTGTTTTTGTTTTGGTTAAACCTGAACCACTTATAATAGTTAAGACCGATAAAATCCTGCTTCTCTTTAATTTTATTCAGAAAATATTTATTCCAAAAATAATCAGCGAACTTTGCCAACAATCCGCCCTCAAAATAGATATTGTTTTTAGCGACGCCCACTTGGCAATCCAAGTCAATCAAATGCAAGGAACGATAAGCCAAGTGATGCGCTTTGGCTAAATTATTCAAAACCTTAAAATATTTAAAAATATTTTTATTCTGCGGCGTCCATTTTCCTGTCAAAAAAGATTGCGCCGTGTAAATATTCGGCTCGTTCAAAGTAATCCAAAAATCAACCAAATCAAATAAATTCTCGCTAATAATTTTTACAAATCTATCAAAATAATAAGGCGCCTTTGGATTAAGCCACCCGCCTTTTTCTGCGAACCAAATAGGCAAGGTCCAATGATTAAGCGTGACAAATGGTTCTATTCCTCTTTTTTTCAAAGCCAAAAGAACTTGGCGGTAATGTTCAATTTCTCCCTTATTAATCATCCCTTCCTTCGGCTCAATCCGCGACCACTCAATTGAAAAACGATGCGCATTATGATTAAGCGATTTGGCAAGAGCAAAATCCTCCTCAAATCTCTGATAATGCTCGCAAGCCCGGCCAGCATCCCCTTTCTCCCACTCCGACCAATTATTAACATTCCCGCCCTCAACCTGATGAGCGGCCGTCCCCGCCCCCCACAAAAACCCGTCTGGAAATTTATATGTTTTAATTTTAGACATTTTCTTAAATTTGGGGGCTGCCCCCGCAACGGGGGCAGCCCCCAAATTTCTTACCTCTGACATCGCGGACAAAAATACGATGAACGACTGCCTGTTTTTACCCTTTTAATTTTTTCTCCGCAAACGCGGCAATCTTCTCCCTCACGCTGATAAACCTTCGCAAGCGGCATATACCCTCCCTTTCTCCCGTAAGCGTCAAGATAATCCCTGTCCGAACTCCCTTTCTTTTTTAAAGCAAGCGACAAAACATTTTTAATCGCCTCATAAATCGCCTTTATCTCTTTTTCTTTTAATGTCCCCGCGTTTCTATCAGGCAAAACCCCGGCAGAAAACAAAATCTCGCAAGCGTAAATATTGCCAATCCCCGCGATAAATTTTTGGTCCATCAAAAGCGTTTTAATGACCGACTTTTTCCTTTTCTCAATCCGTTCCTTAAATAAATTAAAAGAAAAACTTTTATCAAGCGGCTCGGGACCAAAATTCATTTCATCAAAAAAATTGCCCAAATCTTTTTCCGAAATCAATTTAACAAAACCAAACTTCCGCAAGTCATTATGAAGCAAATAACTCCCGTCCGTAAAATAATAAACAATATGACTATGCTTCCCCACCTCTCCGTTAAAAATCAGTTGCCCGCTCAATTTCAAATGAATAACTAAAAAGTTCCCACTAGACAGTTTAATCAAAAGCAACTTCGCCCGCCTCTCAACACCCTCTATTTTCGCCCCCACGACCGCCTTCTTAAATTTCCCCAAAGACGCCTTAACCATTCCTGGCAAAGAAACCAAAACCCGCTCAATCTTTTTCCCTTTGAGCGCCTGCCCCAACTGCCTCCCAATTGTCTCCACCTCCGGCATTTCCGGCATAGTAATTAATTTTATCTTGGCGTTTCTTTGTATTGAGTAGCGACGAGAACGCCTTTTAGCGCATCTATGTCTTCTAAGACCACTCCTGTCCCGCGGACGACTGCCGTAAGGGGGTCTTCAACCAATTTAACTGGCATTTCTGTTTGCTCGGCAATTAATCGGTCAAGCCCTCGCAACAAACCGCCACCGCCCACTAAAAAGATACCTCGGGTCATAATATCAGCCACTAATTCCGGAGGCGTTTCTTCAATAGTCGCTTTAATTGAATTAACTAATAATTTAATTGAATGATTTAACGCTTTTCGGATTTGGCTGTCATTCACAATAACCTCTTTTGGCAGGCCGGTAATAATATCTCTCCCTCTCATCGCTGTTTCTATTGGTTCATCTAACGCGCAAGCCGAACCAACCGCTATCTTTATATCCTCCGCCGTTTTTTCGCCTAAAAGAAGATTAAATTCTTCGCGCGCGTAATTAACAATATCCTCGTTAAATTTATCTCCGGCAATCCGCAAACTGCGGCTAACGACAATCCCGCCCAGAGAAATGACAGCGACTTCCGATGTCCCGCCGCCAATATCAACGATCATATTGCCCGTCGCTTCTTGAACAGGCATTCTGACTCCAATCGCCGCCGCCATCGGTTCTTCAATTAGATAGACCTCGCGCGCGCCGGCGTTTCTGACCGCATCTTCAACCGCCCTTTTCTCCACTTCCGTCACGCCCGAAGGGATGCCAACCACGACGCGCGGTCGCGGCAAAATAGAAAAACTTTCTCGGTGAACTTTATCAATAAAAAATTTGAGCATCTGCTCGGTCACTTCAAAATCGGAAACAACCCCCGCCACCAAAGGCCGCGAAGCGACAATGTGCGCCGGCGTCCGTCCAACCATTTTTTTCGCTTCCTGCCCAATAGACAAAATCTGACCTGTTTTTTGGTTAATCGCCACGACTGACGGCTCATTAATAACAATCCCTCGTCCTTTGACATAGACGAGAGTGTTCGCTGTCCCTAAATCAATTCCGATATCCTTTGAAAAAAATCCGAAAAATTTATTAAGCATTGATTTCTTCTAATAAGTTCTGTTTTTTGACTAATTTTATCTCTTCGCTGTCTCTTTTTTTAATTTCAACCGAATCTGATTCAACCGTTTTCCCGCTAACCACTAAACGCCAAGGAATGCCAATTAAGTCGGCGTCGGCAAACTTCGCGCCAGGAGAAGCGTTGTCTCGGTCATCATAAAGAACCTCTATTTTATTTTCTATTAATTTATTATAAATATCATCGGCGAAATCTCGCGTTTCTTTTTCTTTGCCCAAAGACAACAAATGAACAGCGTAAGGGGCCACTTCTTCAGGCCAAATAATTCCTTTCTCATCATGATGAACTTCAACGATCGTCCCCATTGTTCGACTCGGTCCAAGACCATAACATCCCATCTCAACAAAATGGATTTTATCGCTCGCATCTGCATACGAAAAACCAAACGGCTCGGAAAATCGCGTTCCCAGTTTAAAAATATTTCCGACTTCAACCGCTTTTTCCACTCGCAAATCGCCGCTTTGACAAACGGGGCATTCTTTTTGCTCTTCAATGATTTCTTTATTAACCGCCACCTTGCATTTATCGCAGATATAAATCGTATCTTCGCCGGCGTCCGTTAGCGTTTGAAATTCATGGGAATATTTTGAAAACGCTCCACCCGAAGCAAAGGTCAGATAAGTGATGTCTCCCAATCCGCATCTTTTGTAAACCTTAAAATACGCTTCCTTCGCTACTTCGTAAAATTTATCCAAGTCCTCTTTGTCGGTATGAAAAGAATACAAATCCTTCATGGAAAATTCCCTCCCCCGAATCAGTCCTGCTTTGGCGCGCAACTCGTTTCTGAATTTGGTTTGAATTTGATAGACATAAGCGGGCAATTCTTTGTATGAAGAAACATATTTTTTAACTAAGGGGACAACGATTTCCTCGTGGGTCGCGCCCAAAGCGTATTCTTTTTTGTCGGCGCCCGCCAACTTGAAAAGAACATCAAAGTTATCCCAACGACCTGTTTGCTCCCAAACCTTTTTCGGCGTCAGAGAAGGCATCAAAATTTCCTGCCCGCCAATCGCATTCATCTCTTCGCGAATTATATGACAAATCTTGTTATGAACTCTCAACCCCAAAGGCAAAAACGAGTAAACGCCCGCGCTCACTTTTTCTATAAAACCGCCTCTAATTAAAACTTCCGCGTTAAAACTGGTCTCATCCTTCGGCGCCTCTTTAATTGTTTTTGTAAAAAGTTTTGATTGTCTCATAAGTTAATTGGGGGCTGCCCCCGCAACGGGGGCAGCCCCCAATTTTAACTAAAACAACCACTCAATGGGGTTGTTTTTTTGCTTTATGATTTAATTTCCAGCGCGAGTATTCTTTCGTCGTGTTCTTCTATTTTATTGTCATGTCTTTTATAAAGTTCAGTTGATGCTGTGTTCTCCTGCTCTAAATCACCCAATTTTTTAAAAATCTTATCTTGACCAGTTAAAATTTTATCAAACTTATCTTTAATTTGATTATCAACACTAGCAAATTTCTTATCAATATTATTAAATTTTTTATCTAAGTAATCTACAAATTCTTTATCCATTTTGTTTTCCCTCCTTATTTTTATTCTACCACAAAATCAACAAAACTAAAACAGCCGCGCCACATCTCTCCATGTAATCGCGACCATTAGAAGAATTAAAAGCGCGAAGCCAGCCGTGTGCGTAATTCTTTCAATATTTTGGCTAATCGGCGAACCCTTGATTTTCTCAATTCCCAAGAAAAGCAATCGCCCCCCGTCAAGCGCCGGGAAAGGAAGAATGTTAATAATCGCCAAGTTAATATTAAGAACAGCCGCCAATTGGATGATATAAATCAAGCCGAGCTGCGCCGCCTGACCGGTTAAATTGAAAATATAGACGGGACCGCCGCCTTCTATCGCTGACTTTCCCGTTGAAACCAATTGCCAAAGCAAACCACCCAAAGCGATCACAATGGCATAAGTCATATAAAAAACATCCGCGACGCCCGAATAAATCGCCTGATACCACGGTTGAGAAACAATCGTCGTTCTCGCCAAAGCGACTCCCAAACTGCCTTCACCCGATGGCGGATTAACTCGCGCGAACATTTTCTTTTCCAAGACCTCATCTCCTCTGTGGATAACCGCCGTAATCTCTTCGCCCTCATGCGCGGTAATAAAATATTGCATCTCTCCAACCATCTCCACTTCTATTTCTTCATCCCCCGCCTTGAGTCGCGCAACTGTGTCGCCCATCTGAATTCCCGCTTGCTCGGCGGGAGAACCAAAAGCGACCTGGACAATCTGAACCTTCGCTCCGCTCGCGCCTACCGCATCTTCATCCTCAATCATCGTCGGAAGTCCAACCCAATGCCCAACGCCCAAAAGAAAAGCCGCCAAAACCAAATTCATCGTCACCCCCGCGACCAAAACAATCGCGCGAGTTCCGATCGGTTTGTCGCCAAAAGCCCGCCCTTTATCGGCTGGTTGAATATCTTTTTTATCAAGCCCATCCTCGCCGTAAATTTTAACAAACCCGCCCAAAGGCAAAAGATTAATGGAGTAAATTGTCTCTCCCCGCTTAATCCCAAAAACCCTCGGCGGAAAACCAAATCCAAACTCCTCCACCTTAATCCCCGCCCGCTTCGCCATAACAAAATGCCCCAACTCATGGACAAAAACAAGCAACCCTAAAATCAAAACAAAAACAATAATAGTTAAAAACATATTTTATACCTTCATTATCTCCTCTTCTTTTTTCTTTTTTAATTCCTCTATTTTTTTATTATACTCATCAACTATTTTTTGGATTTCGTCTTTGGCTCGGAATTTGGCGTCTTCGGAAATTTCTTTGGCGCGCTCCAAGTCCTGAATTTGACGCCAGATTTCTTCTCTCTGACGGCGAATACTAATGCGCGATTCTTCTGTTTTTTCTTGAAGAATTTTGACCAGTTCGCGCCTTCTTTCCTCACTTAAAGGCGGGATGTTCAAGCGAATGGAATCCTCGTCCACCATCGGTGTTATCCCTAAACTGGATTGCTTAATGGCTTGCGTAATTTGAGTAATAATTTCTTTATCCCACGGGCGGATAATAATCATCCGCGGCTCGGGCGTTTGAATCGCCGCCAATTGCTTGATCGGCAATTGTTGGTTATAGCAATCAACCGTCAAATTTTCTATCAGGCCCGGCGTCGCCCGCCCAACTTGCAAAGAAGCCAGTTCGCTCTTCAAATACTCGTATGACTTTTCTAAATTTGGTTTTAGTTTTTTGATTATTTCTTGATGCATAGTTTTAAATTTTTGATTTTATAATTTCTACTTACTCACTCCCGCGTAAATTAAATTGGGATTTTGGGGGTCAATGACTATTTCTTTAATTTTGCGGCTGGTGGGCAATTGGCGGATTGTCCAATTTTCTCCTCCGTCTAAACTGCGATACAAAACTGAATCCGCTTTGTAAAATAATTGGCTCGCGTTGCTCAACACTAACTCTGCCTCCGGGTTAATCGCGATTTTCGAAATAGCGTCTTCAAACCATTTAACTATCTGCCATGTTTTGCCGTAATCGGCGCTTTTTAAAAATTCACCCTCGCTTGTTTTAATATAAATTACTGACGAGTCGTAATTGTCAATTGCAATTTCAGAAACAATTTGCTTTTTATCCGCGATAATATAAACCTCTTCCCATGAGCCCCCGCCATCCTCGCTTCTTAAAACTCTCCCTCTTTTATTCTGCCCGACAGCCAAATAAATTCTATCTGGATTTTCCGAATCAATGGCAATGTCATAAATATCAGCCCCATCAGAAAGCTCTTCTCCCTCGCCCGTGATTTGATGCCAATACTTTCCGCGCGAATAACTTTTATAAAGCCCGCCTCCTTTAGAGCCCAAATAAAGAATCTCCGCATCATCAGGATGAACCGCCAAACTCAAAACATCTAAGGAGGTAATTAAAAAGCGGTTTTCCATAACGGCCATTTGTTCCCATGTTTCCCCTCCATTTTCCGAATAATAAATCCCTCCATCGCCAATTCTTTTCTCAATTTCCGCCGGAACAATATTCCAAAGAACAAAAAGAAAAGCGGCAACTATAAAAAATTCTTTCATAATCTAAAATTCCATCATCAGAACTTCCAAAGATAATCGCGCGTTGATGCTTGAATTGGACAAAAGATTGTCTGTCTTTCTAATCGCTTGAATAATATTTTTTAATTTTGGCAAAGAATAAAATCCGCTAGCTCGCGACGACTCGGGGTAAAGAGATAAATCAGCGCATCCAGCGGCCGATAAAAGCAAATCCCTAAACCAGATTGTCCAATATCCTAAATTCCTTCGCGCTTCGGGCGTGTTTTTCGCCGCTTTCTCGGCATACTGACATCGCTCGTTGAAGTTCGCCCTTAATAATTTTTCTAAATCAGCAATCGCTTCATTTTGTTCTTCTAAAAGTTTCGGATTTTTGCAATATTCTATCGCCAAGCCCGGACGGCCATTCGCCAACCGCGCCGCTTTCTTCGCCTCTGAACTGCCGCAAAGAGAAACGAGCCCTTTTTCTATTTCCTCTCCTGCCACCGGCAAAAAATTAATCAACTGGCAGCGAGAAACAATTGTCGGCAGAAGCGATTGGAAAGACGAGGTGATTAAAATCAAAACCGTTCCGCCCGTCGGCTCTTCCAAAGTTTTTAAAAGACAATTGCTCGCCTCTCTTGTCATCCGATCCGCCTGATTGATAATCGCGATTTTATGAGACGACTGACAGGCGAACAAGCTTATCCGCCGCTGGGCTTCCCTAATTTGCGGAATGCCTATTTCCATCTCTTTTTGAACGCCCTCTTTTTCAATAATTTGCGGCTCAATGATTAAAATATCTGGATGAACCGTTTCGCTAATTTCTATCCCCGTCAACATCTTCACGAATTCAGACGCGACCGCCTTCTTGCCTAAATGAGCGGGACCGGAAAATAAATAGGCGTGAGAAAGCCGCTCATGCTCAATGCTCTTTTCTAAGAAATTTAAAATTCGTTTATGCCCGATTATCATAAGGAAATGAAATTTGGGGACTGTCCCTGTTGCGGGGACAGTCCCCAATCTGGTTTACATTATATCACGCTACCTTATTTTCCTCAATGATTTTTATAATCGCCTCCTTTATTCCTATCTCAAACCTCTCCTCGGAAAATTTCTCAGCTCTTTTTCTGATAACAGCAGGACTGTAGGCGTCAAAATTTATTAGCAACCTGCGAACGCCATCCGCCAGAACTTCTGTCACTGGCTCGTCAAAAAATTCGCCAGTGATTCCTTCTATGACCGTTTCAACGGCGCCGCCTTTGCGGTATGCTAAAACCGGTTTGCCAAAACTCATCGCTTCAACAGGCGCGATGCCAAAATCATCCTCGCCGGGAAAAATAAAAGCGCGGCAATTTTTAAGACATTCTCGCGCTGTCTCATCCGATTGCCAGCCCAAAAACCTAACATTAGAATGAGCCATTTTTTTAAGCCGTTTAGAATCAGGACCTTCGCCGATAATAACCAAAGGCAATTCCAATTTATTAAAAGCGTCAATCGCCAAATCAATCCTCTTGTAAGGGGTTAATTGGGAAATAATCAAAAAGAAGCCATCATCGCGAGCGGACTGCCAATCAGCGCCCGTCAAAAAAGCCGGCGGGTAAATCACTTTTGCTTCCCGCCCGTAATATTTTTTAATCCGCTCGGCTGTTGTTTTTGAATTGGCGATAAAATAGTCAACGCGATTAGAGGCCGCTCTATCCCACATTCGGATATAGTGCATGACAATCTTAATCGCCGCGTTAGTGAAAAATCCTTTTTTCTGCTCTTTAATATAGCGGCAATACCTGTCCCAACTAAAACTCATCGGGCTGTGACAATAGCAAATATGAACCGTTTTCGGTCGTGTAATCACGCCCTTGATAAAACTACTTGAAGAGGAAATAACCAAATCAAAATCCCTCAAATCAATCGTCTCGGCCGCCGTCGGAATAAAAGGCAAAAGATATTTCTGCCGCCGACGCCAAAACTTCGGAAACTTCTGTAAAAAAGAAGTCCTGATTTTTTTCCCGGGAAAATACTTTCCCATTTTCTCCTCATCATAAAGAAGAGTATAAATCTCCGCCTTTGGAAAAATTTTCCGCAAACATAAAAAGACCCTCTCGGCCCCTCCAAAGCGGATTAAATAATCATGCAATAAAGCGATTTTCATCTTGACATATTTTGTTTGGTTAAAACTCCCAGCGTTTCCCGCGCGCATTTTTCCCAGGAGAATTTTTTAATGTTCTGAAAGCCCTTTTCAATTAAACCCCTTCTCAACTCCCCGTCGCTTATTACTTTATACACTGCTTCTGATATTTTTTCAATGTTTTTTGGCGAAACGAAGAGCGCGCCCTCGCCCGCTACCTCCGGCAAAGAAGATGTCTCTGAAGCAATGACTGGACAACCCATCGCCTGCGCTTCCAAAATCGGCATTCCAAAGCCCTCGTAAAAAACAGGAAAAAGAAAAGCGGCGGCGTTTTTTAACAACTCCCATTTCTTCGCCTCGCTCACAAAACCCATTTCAACAATATCTTTATTCCCCGCAATTCTCCCAGCGAACGCCTCATAACCATACCCTCTTCCCCCCGCCAAAACCAACTTATGCGGCAACCCGTATTTTTTTTTAAACAACTCAAACGCCCCAATCATCCCCCCAATATTCTTCTTCCCCTCCAACCGCCCAATAAAAAGAATATAGGGACTGGAAAATGGGGGCTGCCCCCGAAACGGGGGGCAGCCCCCATTTTTATCAGGGGACAGTCCCCCGCCGCGGGGGCTGCCCCCGTCTTCATAGCCGTGATAAACAACTGATATTTTCTCCGGATTGGCTTTATATATTTTAACTAAATCGTTTTTAGTGTTTTGGGAAATGGCGATAACGCGCGCTGAATTTTTTAACGCGTATTTTGCGCTCCAACGGAGATACGCCAAACGCTTTTTGGGATACATTTCGGGGTAATGCTCATACTCCAATCCGTGAATAGTTGTGACTGAGTTTTTTGGATGAACAAGCGGCAGAACATGGACAGGAATAAAAAGAATATCTGGCTCACGCGCCGCCATTTCAGCGGACAACCTGCATTGCGTCCACGACGGCAAGCCCCAGCGAAGCCGCTTAATTTTAAAATTCTCCGGCAATGGAAAATCAAAAATTTTGTTAAAAGGAGAATATAAAACAAAACGATGCTCTTCGCTTTCCTTAAGCATCGTTAAATGTTTAATTAACTGATAAGTATATTCTTCAACGCCCGTCCGCGGCTCAACAAAAGCCGCCATAGCGTTAATGCCGATTTTCATAGGTTTACATCTGTTTCTTAGACATAATGCTTCTTTTGTAAACATCTAAATGTTCCAAAGCAAGACCAGTTCCTTTTGCTACGCAAAGCAGGGGCTCTTTCGCGATGCGGCAATTAACGCCTGTCGCTTCGGTAATTAGAGCGTCCAAATTTCTTAACAACGCGCCGCCGCCGCTTAAAACCATACCCATATCCATAATATCAGCCACCAGTTCCGGAGGCGTCCCGCGCAAAACGGTTTTGACCGTTTTAATAATTTCTCTAAGATTTTCCGACATCGCTTCCGTGATCTCGTTGCTTTTAACTTCAATCGTTTTAGGCAGTCCGCCGACCAAATCGCGACCCTGGATTTTCAAAGTCGTTTCTTCTTTTTGCGGCAAAGCGCTCCCTATTTTAATTTTAATCCTTTCCGCCGTTCCGTCGCCAATTGCTAAATTATGTTTTTTTCTAATATACTCGCTAATCGCCTGGTCAAGTTTGTCTCCGCCCACCCGAACCGATTCGCAGGAAACGATCCCGCCTAAAGAAATAACAGCCATCTCCGAAGTTCCGCCGCCAATGTCAATAATCATGTTACCCGCCGGTTTGTTGATGGCAAGCCCCGCCCCAATCGCCGCCAAAACCGGCTCTTTGACGATGTATGCGTTCTTGGCGCCCGCTTTAATAGTCGCCTCAATTACAGCTCGCCTTTCGGTGGACGAAACGCCCGCCGGAACAGAAACCATAATGTCTGGCTTAATAATCCGCCAACGCCCCAAAACCTTGCTGATAAAATAGCGAAGCATCGCCTCAGTAATGCGATAATCGGCGATTACCCCATCCTTCATTGGTCTGGAAACATTAATCGTTTCAGGCGCTTTCCCAAGCATTTCTTTCGCTTGATTGCCAACCGCCAAAATTCTATTGTCTTCAATAGAAACAGCCACCACCGTCGGCTCGTTGACAACAACGCCCTTTTTAGGAAGAAAAACCAAAGTATTAGCCGTCCCTAAGTCAATACCAATTTTTGTGATAAACATAATAATTAAGTGTTGACGCGCTTTATTTCCGCTCCCATTTTTCTCAATCTTTCCTCAATCCTCTCGTATCCGCGGTCTATTTGGTAGATGTTTTCAATGACCGATTCGCCTTGAGCGGAGAGAGCGGCCGAGACCAACGCGATGCCGGCGCGAATATCGGGACTGACTAATCGCCGGCCATATAATTTCGTTGGACCTTGGACAATCACGCGATGAGGATCGCACATAATAATATTCGCCCCCATTTGTTTGAGCGTATCAGTATAAAAAAGGCGTCCTTCAAAAATCGTTTCGTGAATTAAAGAAATTCCTTTCGCTTGAGTCATTAAAACGGTAAATGGCGCTTGTAAATCGGTGGGAAATCCTGGATATTCATGCGTTTTTAAATCAACCGATTTCAATCGCGGCGACGGTTTGACCAAAACAAAATCCTTGCCTATTTCCAAATTAGCGCCCGCCTTATCAAGCAAAGACCAAAGCGCGTCCAAGTGATTCGGGTTCAACCCCGAAACCTTAATCGCGCTGCCCGCGGTTAATCCCAAGAGAACAAAACTCCCCGCTTCAATCCTGTCTGGAATAATTTGGCAATCCCCTTTGGTTAAATTTTCAACTCCTTCAATCTCCACAAAAGGCGTTCCCGCTCCCTTTATTTTCGCGCCACGATCGTTTAAAAAATCAGCCAAAGAGGCGACTTCCGGTTCGCAGGCCGCGTTTTTTAAAAGTGTTTTTCCTTTAGCTAAAACGGCCGTTAAAATCATTGTCTCGGTGGCAGTCACGCTAATGACGGGAAATGTAAAATTAATTCCTTGAAGCCGTTTTTTTGCCGTTAAATTATACCCTTCTCCGTTTTCTTTAATCTTAACCCCAAACGCTCTGAACCCGTCCAAAAATATATCTCTCGGTCTTTGCCCAATGACGCATCCGCCCGGTCGCGGGAAAACAGCTGAACCGCAACGCGCCAATAATGGCCCTGTCATTAAAATTGAGCCCTTCAATCTGCTGGCGATGTCTGAATCAAAAGAAGCAGTTTGAATATTTTTTGCCCTGACCGTATAGACGCCCTTTAAGCCGTTTTTTATTTCAACGCCCACTCCTTTTAAAAGTTCCAACAAACGGAAAATATCTTCAATTTGAGGAACATTGGAAATCTTCCATTCTTGGTCCGTTAAAAGCGAAGCCGCCAAAACCTTCAAAGCGGCGTTCTTAGCGCCGTTCACTTTAATCTCCCCGCTCAATTTTCGCCCGCCTTGGATAATAAACTTTTCCATTAAGTTTATATTATCTCATCGCAACCCGCTTGGCAAGACGGTTAATCGGTGTTAAAATCGTAAAAGTATATGACTTTAAGAACGCGCCGCATTATTCTTTGTTTTGTTTTCCTTCTTTTTGTTTTTGCCGCGCCGGCAATCCTTTTTTATTCGTGGGGATACGGCTTTGATTGGCAAAAGAAAAAACCCGTCTTAACTGGCGGATTTTATTTTGAATCCATCCCAAAAAAAGCGCGAATCGCGCTCAATGACAAACCGTCAAAAGAAACCCCTGTTTTTATTAAACGGCTTCTGCCTGGGGAATATCAGGTTAAGATAACCAAAGACGAATTTCAGCCCTGGCAAAAAAAATTAAAAATTGAATCGGGACTGGTCGGCGAAGCGAGAAATATTCTTCTCATTCCTTTATCTCCTCAAATTGAGGTGATAGACGAAAATCTGCCCGATGATTTTTCTCTTGAAAAATTTCTTCTCCAAGAAAAAACAAATACCGATATTTTTTATATTGAAAAGCAAAATTATATTCTCTACAAAACAAACGCGAACAATTCCGCGCAAGAGCAAATCTGTCTCACCCCTTTGCCCGCGCAAGAATATAGCATTATCATTTCTCCTGTTCAAAAAATCTCCGTTTTGGGCGAAAACAATGAAATGTATCTCCTGAACCCCGAAACAAAGGCCTTTGAATTAATCGCGCGCGATGTCCAGAATGTTCAATTTTCCAGCGATAATAAAAAAGTCCTCTATTCCACGCCCAATGAAATCTGGGTCTATTACTTGGAAGATATTTTAGGCCAGCCAAACAAAAAAGCAAAAGATAAAGAACTCATCACCCGCCTCGGAGAAAAAATTAAAAACGCGGTCTGGTATGGAAAAACCAACGAACATATTATTTTCTCAACTGGACAAACCATTAAAATCGCTGAATTAGATGGACGCGACGAAAGAAACATCACTGATATCATTAAATTAAACACTGACCAAATCGCCTACGACCCCAAAAAAGAAACCATCCTCGCCGTCAAAAACAAAAAACTCATCCAAATTTCCTTGAAGTAGTTTTTGGGGACAGTCCCTCGCAACAGAGAGGGACTGTCCCCGAAACGCGTGATCGGGGGCTGCCCCCGCAACGGGGGCAGCCCCCAGATTAAAGATCTCTGTTATAAGGTCAGACCTTCTGAGCGCGACCTTTAGAAAGAAATAAAAGGTCAGACCTTTCCATCAGTTTGTCACGAGAAAATAAACTGTTACGAGTTGTCGTCTTGAAAGGTCTGACCTTTTATTTCTTTCAGAAGGTCTGACATCGCAAGTAGCGACATTTCTTAAGGTCGCGCTTGAGAGGTCTGACCTTTGAATTTTGAATTGAAAAACCCCGCGAAAGCGGGGTTTTATCTTTGGGGACAGTCCCTCGCCGCGAGGGACTGTCCCCGGAACGCGTGATCGGGGGCTGCCCCCGCAACGGGGGCAGCCCCCAGATTAACTTTGAAATGAAAAAAGGGATATTCAATTATGAATATCCCTTTTATTTTTTTGAAAAACGAACAACTAACTCCAACAATCAGGACTTAATTGACCGCTTCTTTTTACATACGGGCACATTTGATTGAATTTATCATATACCCATTTAATTTGTTTAAGAAACTGCCATAATAAGATAAATGGCCCAAAAAACATTTTGATGGCTTTAATAACCATTTCTCTTCTTTCATACTTTATTCTTGATTTTTCATCTATTTGATGAATCGCTTCATCAAACTCCATCCCGCCTACAACCATCTGAAATGCTTTGAACAACTTGTCTGAAAAAGAACGCGTTTGAAGTTTTCCAAACTTTCCTAAGAATTTTTCAAGAATATCTACGATTTCCTCTGACATAACAGGCAGTAATATTCTACATGCTTGCGCTTTGTTTTCTTCGTAGGCAAAAATAGAATATATTATCAGATAAGCCCGGCGAAGCAACTTAGCTTGTTGTATTTCATCTATGTTTTTATAATAACGATTTTTGTTAAGAAGCCGTTTAAGTTTGAATCGACTAATCGGCAAAAATACCATTGTCTTGTCGTCAGAGAACCATTGACTATATCGTAGCGCTTCTGGGTCATAATTAAGCGTTAGATATACCATCCAGCCAGAAAAACATAAGCACATTATCCACGCAGAAGTAACAAGCAATACTTGAAAAATTGACATTACTTCAACAGCAAGAATTATATTATAAATCATCAATATCAGACCACCTACAATTATCGCGCCGCTAATACCCGTGGCAAAACTAATAAGCCAATTTAACGCTTTTTCGTTCGTAATTAAAGAACATATCGCGAAAAGTAATATAGATAAAGCCATTAGCCCAAAGATAAACAATCCCGGAATTCCAAGCATAAGCAACGCTTTCCAAAATATCGCCCAAAATACGGCAATCGCCTCGCTAAACAGATGTCCATAACGCAGAAAAAGTTCCGCTACAATACGCGCGCCGAACATAAGATAGATGAATTGAAAAACAAAATGATGTTCATTAAAGTTCGGAAGCCTGTGTCTGTCGTTATAAACCGCCCAATTCCCAAAATATAAACAAAAAACCGCGATAATGGCTATAGCGCCGAGAACGCCAAATCCTGGAAATAGGAAGTCAAAAAGCATTTTAGATACCGCAGCAAAAGCAAGCAATGCGAAAACAACAACAGATACAATCAAAACTACATCGGCATATTTTTTTGTTGAATCCTCAAGCCGGTCAGAGTAAGCCCTTAAAACTTCTCTTTTATTTGGTGGTAAAATCCAACGGATAAGCGACCATAATAAAGCGCTAACAATCCAAAGCGGCGTTATTAACCCCAAAACAAAAAGCGGTCCCGCCCATTGCAAATCCGACCATGAAGCAACTGAATCGTAGAATAACCCGCCGCAAACAGCAGCCGCAGGAGAAAGAACCCAGAATACCAAATGCGCGATTATTGTCCACCAAAACCCGGGACAGATATGACTTTTAAGTTGGACTGTTTGATCTCTCATCCATCCATAACTGCTTCTGGCTGTCCTATACAACCACCAATATTTCCCAAATTCCTGATTAACGATAAAATCATTCGCATGATTTTTAATAGACAAGAAGTCGCGCCATGTTTTTACCTGGGCTCTAATATCATCATTCAATCCGTTGCGATAAGCGCTAAACCCCATATCAAGACCCATTAAATTGTATGACCAAGACCCCCTTCCTTTGTCATGAACGGAATAATCAACTTCTTCCGCTAAAAGAGATTCAACCTTAAAGCGTTTTTGCCATCGCTCAAAACGAGTCAAAACGCGCGGTTGTTTTTGGTTTACAATTAGGTCTAAATAATTTTGTCTAATGGCGTCTATCTCCTCCTTTGATATTCGCCGCAGAAACGATGAATACGACTCAAAATTAATATTATACCTCCACAATACCCGACGCCAAATTGAGACAGGCAACGATTCAATCATTGAGATAATGAATATGTATTGATTGCTATGTCCTATAAACATATTCAAAAATTTCCCTCGTGTTTCCCTGTCCTGAATCCGAACTTCTGTTTGCGTAAATTCCCAGAATTTTAACGCTTGATGAATACTGTCATCAGGTCGTCGCGGCGTATTATCTACGCCAATACAATCAACAACTCTTTGATATAGATCATTAATCTTGTTCATTAGCCCCCTCCTTTTCTGATTTAATGAATTATAAGATGCTTATATTATTTATTTATTTTTAAAGATCCAACCAAAATATAACAAATTATGTCGTTTTTGTCAAAATTTCCTTGGAATGATTGAGATGTGGGGACAGTCCCTCGCAACAGAGAGGGACTGTCCCCGGAACGCGTGAATGGGGGCTGCCCCCGCAACGGGGGCAGCCCCCAGATTAAAAAAACCCCGCGAAAGCGGGGTTTTATCTTTTGTTTCTTATCTCTTCCTCCACTGCGGAGCTCGGCGGGCTTTTTTGAGTCCTGGCTTTTTTCTTTCTACACTGCGCGGGTCGCGAGTAAGATAACCTGCTCTTTTTAATTTCTTTGAAAAATCAGCGTTAAATTTAACTAAAGCGCGCGCCAATCCATGACGAATCGCGTCCGCTTGTCCTCTCATGCCGCCGCCTTTTACCTTAGCCGTCACCTCGAACCTATTAAGCGACTTCATTTTTGAAAGCGCGTTGATAACCGTCTGACGCAACTCAAAAGTAGTAAAAAATTCATCGTACGGCTTTCCGTTAACCGTAATTCTTCCTTTTTCATCTTCAAACGGCTGGCAAGTAAAAAGACGAACGCGAGCCGTCGCTTCTTTGCGCCGTCCTACCGCTTCGTAATATCGTTTAACCTCGTCTTTTTTGACTAATTTTTTTTCCACTTTCACAACTGGTTTTTTCTTTACGACTGGCTTTTTCTTCGCGACTGTTTTTTTAGACGCGACTTTTTTAGTCAAAACTTTCTTTATAACTTTCTTTTTTTCAGTCATTATTTTGAAATTTCTCCTTTATACAATGTCAATTTTTTAATAAACTTATCACGCAGTTTATTTTTAGGAAGCATCCCGTAAACAGCCGTCTTAATCACTTTGCGAGAATCCCTCTTAAGTAGGTTTTCCAAAACCTCTTCCTTAATTCCGCCTGGATATCCCGTGTGTCGATAATATATTTTTTGCTTTAACTTATTTCCCGTCACTCGGATTTGATCAGTGTTTATAACAACCACATTATCGCCCATATCTAAATAAGGGACAAAATCCGCCTTGCCCTTGCCGCGCAATAAATTAGCCACCTCAACGGCCATCCGCCCTAATATTTGATTTTTTGCGTCAATAATATGCTTTTTCATAATCATTAAGCGACCAATTCAATTATCGCCATTTTAGCTCCATCCGTTTTACGCGGGTTTAATTTAATAATCCTCGTATATCCGCCCGCTCTTTCTTTAAAGCGAGGTCCAATTTCCGTAACAATCTTCTTGCGCGCCTTTTCAGGAAGATATTTTGCCAAATACTTAATCGCCGATAAATCGCCCTTCTTCCCTTTGGTAATTAATTTTTCAACAAAAGGCCTTGTCTCTTTCGCTTTTGCTTCAGTCGTAGTAATTTTTTCCTTCAAAATTAAATTAGCCGCCAGAGTTTTCAGCAAAGCCGCGCGTTGTCCTTTTTCACGCCCTAATTTTCTTATTTTATTTCCGTGCTTCATTGTTTTAGAGTTAACCCTAACTTGCCCAACGCTCTTTTAATCTCAACAATACCTTTGCCGCCTAATCCTTCAATCTCCCCTAAATCACTCTCGTTTTTTCTAATTAAACCCGCCGCTGTCTTTATTCCAGCCGCTTCAAGAACAGCAACAATTCGCGAGGACAATTTCAAATCCTCCACTCGATGCTTCGCCATTCCTTCTTTTGTCTCAAGAGCTGGTTTAGCTTTTTGAACTGCTTTCTTTTCTTTTTTCTTTTTCTCCACATTTTCTGCGGCAGTCTTCTTTTTCAATTTCTTTTTTTTGCTTTCCTTTTCCAAAAGAGTAAAAACCTTAAATTGATCAACCAAAATCTTGCCCGCGCTCAAAAACGCTTCTTCGGGAGTAATTGTCCCGTCCGTTTCTACATCAAAAACCAAGCGGTCATAATCTGTTCTCTCGCCCACTCGCATATTCTCTATGATATAATTCACTTTAAGAATCGGGCTAAAAATAGCGTCAATCGCGATTTTGCCAACTTCCAACTTTTCTTTCTTGCGGCTTTCAGTGGAAGAATACCCCAAACCAAAACCAACTTCAATTTCTATTTCCAATTCCGCGTTTTTATCGCTTAAAGAAGCGATATGCGCGTCTTTATTAACAACTTCCAGTCCCGTCACCATTTTAATATCACCCGCTTTTACTTCGCCCGCTCCTTTTGCTTTAAGCGAAACCGCGACCAGACCTTCTGTTTGCATTTTGAACCTGACTTGTTTCAGGTTAAGAATAATTTGAACAACATCTTCCACAACGCCAGAAATGGCCGAAAACTCGTGAAGAATACCTTTAATTTTAATATTAACAATCGCCGCCCCGCCAAGCGAAGACAAAAGAATTCTTCGAAAAGCGTTCCCTAAAGTAATCCCATATCCAGGATAGCATTCCTCTATTTCAAACGATGCCCTATTATTCCCTGTTTTGGTAATTTTTGGTTTTTTAGGTATTGTAATCATAAAATTTTTACTATTTTTTAAAATTAATTATTACCGACTATAAAATTCTACAATCCTGCTTATTTCCGCGACTTTTTCCCAATTATCTAAGCCAGGCATGGTCTTTACTTCTCCAACAAATTTTTGTTTATCTGAAGAAATCCAAACGGGAATTTCGCATTTTTTTAAATTCGCTTTGATTGTTTCAAAAATAGCCAATTTTTTGGTTCTTTCTTTAATCTTAATAATATCTCCCTTTTTAACTTGATAAGAAGGAATATCAATCTTCCGCCCGTTGACTAAAATATGGCCATGATTAACTAATTGCCTAGACAGTCGTCTTGAATTCGCCCAGCCCAAACGAAAAACAATATTATCAAGGCGATTTTCCAATTTTTGGACCAAAAGTATTTCTTTGTCCCCTTCTTGCTGAACGATCTCTTTGAAATAATTTTTAAATTGCTTTTCAGAAACGCCGTAAGCATACCGCGCTTTTTGTTTCTCCGCTAATTGCAAACCATATTCTGAAGGTCTTCTTTTGAACGCTTTGCCGTGAACTCCGGGAGCGTAAGGCCGCCGCGTCATAGCGCATTTTTGGCCAAAGCACCGCTCACCCTTCAAAAAAAGCTTTTGATTGGCTCGCCTACATTTTTTACATTTAGCTTCAAGAATAATCATAACTACAAAATAAATAAATTTATTACACTCTCCTTGGTTTGCGCGGACGACAGCCGTTATGAGGAACGGGAGTCAAATCTTTAATCGCGCTTATTTCCAATCCATGGTTGACTAAGGCGCGAATGGCCGCGTCGCGACTACTCCCCACGCCCTTAACAAAAACCTCTATCTCTCTAATGTTAAATTTTTTCACTTTTTCTATCAATGTTTCTATCACCCGCGAAGCTGCGAAAGGAGTCGCTTTTTTAGGACCCTTAAAGCCAACTGAGCCGGCGCTTGACCAAGCAATCACACTTCCTTGAGCATTAGCAAAAGTGACAATCGTATTATTATAACTTGATTGGATATAAACATGAGCGCGTCCAACTAAGCCGACTTTGCTTTTTCCGCTTTTCGGCTGGACGCTTTGGGATGCTTTTTTCTCAACCGATTCTCTGTTCTCGGCCTCCTTCAAAAGATCCTCTTTAGTGCTTTTTATAACTTTCTTTTTACCCATAAAAATTATTATTCTCTATTTATGTCTTCGCCGCCGCTTTCTTCTTTCCGCTAACCGCCATGCCGCGGACATTCCCCCTTACTGTCCGAGTATTCGTTTTGCTCCGCTGCCCTCTTGTCGGCAATCCTTTGCTATGCCTTATTCCGCGATAACAGCCAATATCTTTCAACCGCTTAATATTCATCATCTTTTCCTGCCTCAAATCACCCTCAACCATATATTTCTTTTCAATAATCTCCCGTAAATTATTAACCTCGTCATTAGACAACTTATTCGTCCTGGTATCCGGACTGATTTTCAGCTCCGACAAAATCTCCCTGCTTAAAGAAACCCCTATTCCGTAGATATAGGTTAAAGCGATTTCTATTCTTTTGTTTTCCGGAATATTTATTCCCGCAATACGAACTGCCATAATATCAATATTTAAAATTATCCCTGCCTTTGCTTGTGTTTAGGGTTTTTGCAAATAACATAAACCCGACCTTTTCGTCGGACTATTTTGCACTGCGCGCATATTTTTTTTACTGAAGCTTTAACTTTCATACTTATTTATCTCGATAAACAATTCTTCCTTTGGTCTTGTCGTAAGGACTTACTTCCAATCTAACCCTGTCTCCAATCAAGACCTTAATGCGATACAACCGCATCTTCCCAGCAAGGTGAGCCAAAATCTCTTCCTCGCTCTCATTCAATTTAACTCTAAAAACCGCGTTAGGCAAACACTCTAAAACCACACCCTCTTTTGTGATTGTATCTTTTTCTTTTACCACCCCCGTATGATAAACGATACGCTCAAATTAGTCAAATCTTTTTCAAGGGGACAGTCCCTGCCGCGGGGACTGTCCCCGTCATAGTTCTGTTCGGCTATCGGATAGCCGAATTATTTTTATTTTTTATCTCCCGCAAATTCTTTTTATCTCACTAACTAATTCTGGAAATTCTGACTGATTAAAATGACCTCTATCCTTAAATATCCTTGCGGTCATGTCGGGCAAATCTTTTTGATATTTCTCGAGGTTAAGATAAGGGACAACAGGATCATCTTCGCTATGATAAATAAATATCTTACCACCTTGCTTTTTAAACCTTTTTAAATCATTTAATATGGCAAAACCTCCTAATGATTCTTCGATATCGCTTTCTTTATACGGCGGAGCGATTAGAATCGAAGCGCGAATTTTTTTGGGAAACTTATTTTCCGAAAGATATTTTGCTAAAAACACTCCACCTAAAGAATGACCAATTAAAACAACATTATTATCTAACAGACGAGCGATTTTTCTAAACAATATCTTCCATTCGGCATATTTAGAATTCATCGGATTTGGCATTTTCAATAACAAAACATCAAATCTATTCCCAAGTTCTTTCCGCAAAGAATCATTCCAATTTGTCTTTCTGTATTTATCCAAATCAACCTTCAAAAACTTCAAAAACGACAGATAATCTTTATCTGTTTCAAAAGAATTTCCACCATGAATTACAACAACTTGCTTTTTCATAATATTTTCAGCAGATAAAAGACTATTAGAGCCTTTTTATCTTACCTTTTTATTTAACCTAAAAAATTTGACATGTGTATAACTATTTGCTATACTTTGACCATATTTGGAAAAGGCGTTGGCTCGATTGGCCAATGGCCTTTTTCTTTTTGCCTACTTTTTATTATTTTCAACTTTTTTACCCTCGCTCTTTAAATCTTCTATATCTCCGTCATTTTTATGAAAATGAATATTAAAACTATAATTTCTAAAATCTCGCGTTAAACTATTGACGCCTATCCCTTTTTTAAATTCCTCAACAAATTCCCATTTATATCGCGATGGCGAACTTATCACTTTTTCTTTTAGGAGTAATTCATAATTTATTGAACCGATAATCAAATCTGCCATTTGTAATAAATCATTCGTTTTAGAATCTAATCGGCAAACACCAGCAATGGCCAATCTTTTAAATTTATTATTCGTATGGTTTTTGACATTTACTTCAAATTTATTTCTTTTGGGAGCAACAAGATTATCAGCTAACACAATTAGCACTTCATTCTTCTTTAAATTACCCTCTAACAAATGTTTAGTAATTTGTTCATAAGCGACAAACGGGTCGCTATGAAATTCATTTTTAAAATACTGACTGCGTTTATCAATTGTATAGGACGAAAACCAAACACTGCGCGTTTGGAAAAAGGCGTCCAGAATTTCTTTAGCGGTTTTAATTTTAACCTTATTTAAACCGCTAAATTTTAATTCCCACCAAAATCTATTTTTCTCTCTGATATATCGTATTTTTTGTTGTAAATAATACGGTTGCGAACATTTTATCATTCCAACTGTAAAATATGGCTGGGTTTTAATATCTAATGTCCCTGATTCATCTAAAAAACAAAATGGCGTCCAGATTTTTTTATAATCAGACAATGTTAAATTATGATTATTTGCTTTTTTAAAAAATTTTTCTAACATATTTTTTAATTATTTTTTACTCTTGTTTGTATTTGCCATTATCCCATAAATTATATTCTTAATCAACCACCAACACAAATCAATCAAAAAAACCTCTTGGGAGGCGAAGTTTTTCCTTATCTCAAGGGGGACTGTCCCCTCTTAGGGACAGTCCCCAAATTACAGCCCCTTCGGATATTTTAATACTCCTCCGCGTAGTCGTCTATTGTTATTTCAATCTTCTCTAACCGCGTTGGGATTTTTTTGACCCAGAATGGCCAGAAAGAAACCCTGGCTGTTTCAATTGTTGGCTGGCTGGATAAATATTTTCTGACTTCCACTTCGCTTTGTCCGGCTAAATCAGTTTTGAGCGACTGAACATCAACCTTAAATGCCAAGTCCTCCGCGATGCTCAAAGAAAATTCCGCTTCTCCTTTGCCCCAATCAACTTCCACTTCGCTCCACGATATTTGCTGGCTGTTAGTCAAAGGCGTTTTATCTCCCGAAATCATTGAAATTAAATTGAAATCAATTAATTGTTTTAATTCTTCTTCGTTAAAAAGATAAGCGCTGATGACGGACTTCATTTCAAGAGTAAATTTTTCCGCTTGTTCGCCCGCTTCGGTCGTCAAGGAAACTGTCTCTGTCTCTTCTCTTAAACTCTCTTCTATAATTTTTAAGTCCGATGGGATTTGCTCTTGGAACGCTTTTCTAATCGCATTTTTCAAATCCTCGCTTAAAATTTCTTCCGCTTTTTGAATATCCTCGGCGGAGACGACTTTCGCTTTCCCGACAATCCCGCCTGTCATCGCGTTTTCTGACTTGCCGTAAAAGCCAGCGAATTTGGAAGTTCCCTTAAATCCGGGAATTGTAAAATTAGTCGCGCCAATATTGTATTCCGCGCCCGGCTGGTCGGCGGTTACTTCCACTTCAAGAACACTTGCGATAATTTTTCCGTCCTCTATTTTAGCGCCAGGCACTGTCACGCCCGCGGAAATCCTGAAAACTTTTCCATCAGGCGATTCAAATCTTGTCCTCGCGACCAACGGCTGGGGCTCGGAACTATACTCGTTGTAAATGGTAATCACGCCTTTGGCTTTTTTAGTTAACTCCCTTTCGTCCGTCGCTAGAAATTCTCGGCTCTTTGTTTTTTCAACGCTAATTTCTTTAAGAGGAATTTTATTTAAACTTTCGTCCGTTTGGGAAATGTCTCTCGCGCCGATAACTAAAAGGTCAAAATCAACTTTCTCTCTTTTAGGGAAAACAGTTATTTCCGTCGTCGGCAAAACTTGGTAGCCGACTGCGATTGCCGCCGCAAAAGATAAAATGATAAAAGCAGCGAAAATTTTAGGCCATTTTGAAGATGCTGATTTTTTCGCAAAAATTGGAGGCAGATTTTTCTTCTCGTTTTTAGTGCTGAAAACATTAACTTTAACTTCTTCTTTTTTTTCTTTTTTCACTTCTTCTTCTGTGTTAACAATATCAGCCATTCTTTTTTGGGGAGCGCTCGCGAACGAGAAAAACGAATTGGCTGATTCTTTATCCGATTCCAGACCTTCCGCCAAAAAGTCAATCATATCATCTTTCATTTTGGGCTGGTTTTCGTTTTTCTGAATCGCTAACTCCGCCGAAAAATCGCCATCTTGTTTGATATTAAAACCGATTTTTTCAGCCATTTCCGCGTTCAAATCGCTTGCCACAACAAACGAAACATTTTTCCCAAGATTGTCCGCCTCCCGCTTAAGCAGTTTCAAATTAATTGAACTCTGCCAAATCTGCGCTCCCGAAGGAACGATCATATTAACTTGGTCGTCATCCGCCTGAACAAGGCGGTCAATGACTGAAATAATTTCCTCATCCGGCTCAAGATAAATATTTTTCATAGATATAATTTCTAATTATCAATTTCCAATTTTCAATTATCAAACAATTTCTTAATTTTCAAATAATATTTTAATTTCTAAATTCATTATCTTCTTCTCTTGTTTTTTCTTGTTTTTTCTTGTTTGAAAAATTAGTAAATTAATTCATTGAAAATTTTTTGAAAATTGATAATTGAAAATTGAAAATTAATATTTTACCTCATCATTCTGACCACTCTTCTTAAAATGGGAGGCAGGACTTTCTTTTTGTCGGTTGATATTTCCAATGTTAACCCCGCTAAAGCCAAAGGCGTAATATTTTCAGGCCCCTCCAAAATATTTGTTTGGTCGGTTATGTTAATAATCTGGTCCGGCGTAATAAAATTAACTTGCGGCATTTGGCTAAACGGAAATTTTTTCAGCCACTCGTCGCTTGCCACTTTTTTGCTCAAAATATTTTTTATACCGCTCAATAAACTCCCTCCCCCACAAAGATAAATCGCGGACGGAAAATATTCGGTCTGACCAAATTCCTCCAAAACTATTTCCACGCCGCTCAACCATGTTTCTATGTCTTTTTTTAAAATTTGCCTGATTTTTCTCCGAACTCCTAAACTTAATTTTTTTTGAGAATATCTGATTTTAACCTCTTCCGCTTCGGCGAAATTAAGACCTAAAGCCGACGATAGTCGTTTGGTAAATGTTCTTCCCGCCAAAGCAAAACTCTTAATTCCTTCCACTCTCCCTTGCCTTGCCAAAGCAACATCTGTCGTTCCTCCGCCGATATCAATAAAAATGGCGCCTGATTTTTGATTAAATCCTGAAAGTTTGGTTAATGCGTAAGGCTCGGCCGCGACTGAAAGCAAATCCAAATTCAATTTTGAAGCGATACTCTCCAACGCCCGCAAATGAACCATGGGCGCATAAACATTAAAAATACTGATAAATATTTCTTTGCCTTGAAAATCAAGCGGGTTTGTCACTTGGTACCCGTCAATTCTAATTTCGGTAATTAAAGCGTTGACTAATCGTATCTCAATTTCCGAACGGCCCGTCTCCCAAGCCAGTTGCGCGCGAACCTGATTAAACGCCTTCCATTGCGCTTTTTGAATAATATTTTTAAGTTCGGATAAATCAATTTCTTCTTCTGGTTTTTCTCTTTGACAGACAAAATCTGTTGTGGCGCCTTTGATAAATTCTCCCGCCGCCCCGATGACCGCTTTTTTGGGCGTAATCCGCGCCATCTTCACAGCCCGATTAATCGCCCTTTGACACGAAGACGCAACACCCTCAATATCCGCCACTGCCCCAGCAAACATATGCCCCGATGACTGCTTCGCCCGCCCAACGCCGACGACAATCCCCTGGTCCTCCGTTTGGTCGTCAAAAAAACCGCTTTCAGCTCTAAAAATCACTGCTTTAACGAATTCCGTTCCAATATCCAAAGCCAGCAAATAGTCCTTCGCTCTCCTTTTTCCGCCCCACCTCCATAAATTATTTTTAAAAAATTTAATCAACGAACCCATTTCCCGCATTATACACTATTTCCGCTTTTCAGACAAATAACTACAGCAACTCCTAACTCCGGGGACAGTCCCCATTCTGAATGGGGACTGTCCCCTATTATAATTTCTTACACTAGCGGTTCCATTTCCTCTATATTATCCTCCTTTTCTTTCGGCAGTTCCTCGTCTTTCAATTTCTCTTTTACGCTTTCCAAAGAAAGAGCGTATTTCTCGCGGCTTTGATTCATGATTTCCTTTTTGTAAGAAAGATGCCCCGACGGCAAAACCTTAAGCGTTTCGGCAGAGAAAGGATCAAACGCTTCGCCATCAATGGTCATTTTGATATAAAATTCCCGCGCGCCTAAATTAATCATGTCCTCCGCCTGAAAAATCGGCGTCATTTCCATGGCCAATTTCGCGGCGTCATCTCCGCCCACTCTGAAAACAACAATTGTCCCGATATTCCCCAAAACAGTCGCCACAACTTGCTGTAATAATTGCGCCATATATTGATGAGCGACCGTGATGCAAAGCCCGTATTTTCTTGATTCGGTAAATAAATTTTCAAAAGTCGTCGTAATTAAATTTTGAAACTCATCCACATAAAGATAAAAATCTTTCCTCTTATCTTCCGGCATAGACGCCCTTGCCATGCACGCCTGATAAAGTTTAGTGATAAACATTGAACCAAAAAAACTGCTGTTTTCCTCGCCCAATTTACCTTTCGCTAAATTGATTAAAAGAATTTTCTTGTCGTTCATAATTTTCTCTAAATCAATTTTGTTTTCTTTCTGCCCAAAAATGCTGCGCAACATCGGATTGGAAAGAAATTGGCTCAACTTATTAACCAAAGGAATAATCGCCTCCGTATCAAACTTCTCCGACCAGTCGGCGAACTCAACCGCCCAGAATCTCTTGACCATATCGTCTTCAATATAGTCAGTAACTTTTTGCCGGTATCGTCTGTCTGTAAGCATAGAAATCATTCCGCGCATCGTCGCGTCAGGGTAATCAAGTAAAGCCAAAACAGTAAATCTAAAAACATGTTCTAATCGCGGCGTCCAGTTCGCTCCGAATTGCCGCTCCAAAACTTCAATCAACCCTTGGGCGACTTGGTGTTTTAATTCTGGGACAACATTCAAAAGAGGATTAAAAGAAACGGGAAAATTAATATCCGACGGGTCAATCACAACAATATCATTGATTCTTTCCTTGGGGATAAAATCCAAAATATTTTCAATCAAATCACCGTGGGGGTCAATCAAACAAACGCCATGCCCATAAGCGATATCCTGTCGGATTAAAAGTTCCAAAAATTTGGTTTTTCCCACGCCGCTTTTCCCAATAGAATAAATATGCTGTCTCCGGTCCACCCGTTTAATGCCAAAGATAAATTTTTTCGTCTCTAAAGCGGCCTCGTAATTTGTCCGGCCAAAAAAAGAGCACTCTTTCGCGTCCACATCCGCCGCTCCGTAAACCGGCAATTCCGTCGGAGGAGGCGCGCACTTAATTTTCCGAATCTTTTCTCTGGTCATATTAGTTTAACATATATTATTTTTCGTAAGAATTTTTTTCGCGATTCTATTGATAACAGTCCCGACAAAACCAAATCTTTTGTCGCGGATATAAAAATATCCAAAAAATGAAATAACCAACGCGCCTCCGGCATTAACCATTAAATCCAACATTGTATCCACCAAGCCGGATTTTTGCATATTTAATCCAAACATCATATCCGCGCCAAACTCCATCATTTCCCAAATTGTTCCCAAAGACAAAGCGAAACAAAATGAAAAAACGGCAATAGTAATAGGACTCGCTTTTATTTTATACTGCTGATAAAGAATAAGGAGCACTAAAAATCCAGCAAATGCTATAACAGTGCTAGACAAAGCGTGCAAGGCGATATCCCACCACCAAATTTTAGTATAATAATTACGCGCCTCGCCAAGAAAAATAGCTGCGTAAACAAAAACAGCCACAATAAATTCCAATTCAATCGGCAAGTGAATTTTATAGTTTCGTTGGATTAAAGCAGGCAAAAAAGTAATGAACAAAACAAGCAAACTCACAAACAAGACCGTCCAATTTTGGAAAATAACTGATTCCGCGACAGCCAAAAGCAAAACCAATCTTATAAAATAAGATATCGTCAATTGAATTTTGTCTATAATATCAATGTCTTTAGGAAAAAACAACATATAATTTATCCTATCTCATCCTTAGTTAAAAATTCTCTGATATTCATCTGTTTAATTCCTTTATACTCGCCTTTATCTATCATTTCATCCATGGAAACCACTATTTTAGGACAATTATCCGGAATTGCCAATAAATTACCGAATTCTCTTTCATAATTTTCTTCGGTAATTTTATAAGCGACCTGAATATACAATCGCTTATTATTTTTTTCGCAGACAAAATCAACTTCCTTATTGCCAAGCTGTCCAACTGTCACTTTACAGCCAATAATTTGCATATGCAGAAAGACCAAATTTTCCAATATCTTATTAATATCGGGCTGTTTATACCCCGCGATTGAATGCCTTAAGCCGAGATCTTCAAAATAATATTTGTCGTTGATTTCAAAAATCTTTTTGCCTTGAATGTCCGACCGAGGAACCTTAAAAACAAAAAACGCTTGCGTCAAAAAAGACAAATAATCCAAAACGATATTAGGCGAAATATCTGTTTTTTGCGATTTTATAAAATCGCTGATTTTCTTGGCTGAAACCAAACTGCCAGTATTGTCAGCCAAATATTCAACCAACCTTTCTAAAAAAGCGGCATTGCGAATTTTGTGCCTATTGACCACATCCTTAAAAAGAATTGTGTTATAAACATTTCTTAAATAATCGTAAACTATTGAGTCCTCTAATTCTAAATGAATTAAATAAGGCAGCCCACCGTATTTTATATATTTTAAAAACGACTCCTGATTATCCGATAATTTATGAAAAAATAAAAATTCTAAATAAGACAAACCGAAAACTTTAAATTCAATATACCTGCCGCTTAAATATGTCGCTAATTCTCCTGAAAGCAAATTAGCATTGCTGCCCGTGCAATAAATATCATACTTGCCTCTGGCGTTAAGGTCTCTTAATGCCTTCTCAAACTGTTTAATATCCTGAACTTCATCAATAAATATATAATTTTTTCTTCTCGTTTGAGTATTTCGCTTAACAAAATCTATAAGATCTTTATAGTTTTTAATTTCGTCAAATTCATTAAGTTCTTTGTTGATATAAATAATATTGGCGTTTTTGTGATTTTTCTTAACTACATCCATAAGTTGAAAAAGAAGATAACTTTTACCCACTCTCCTTTGCCCAACAATAACCTTAATAAGCCCTTTGTCCATAAAGGGGGCAATTTTTTTTAAGTAATATTTTCTTTTAATATACTTTTTGATCATAAGATTTTTTGCGAGATATACTTAAAACTTTCTCGTATTCACTCTATGTTTTAAGTATACTTAAAACTTTTCAAATGTCAATATTCTACCCCACCTCTTTAATATAACATCTTTTACAATAAATCTTCAATTCTTTTTGCTTGACTGGCGGGTAGGAGGTCTGTATTTCTTCACCACATTTGTCGCATTTAGTTTTCCAAAGTTTTGAAGGATTTCTTTTTTGGAACCTTTCCAACATTCTTTGATAGGGGCTCTTGGTTGGGATAGGTAAATGATGCTTTCTGTAAAAATCTAATTCTGGTTCAATCAGACGAAATGGCTTGCCGGTAATTTCGCAAACAATCGCTTCGGGGATATCTACTAAATCAATGGGTATTTTGGGCTCATTATACCACTGCCATCCATTTTTTAAAACCTCGCTTTTTTTCAACGGAAATTCTATCATCGCGTAAGTGTTATTGTATGGATACAAACTCATTGATAAAGGAAAAAACTCTCCATATTCCCCGCCTTCAAGCATTTTTGTCTTGATTTTGTCCAACAATTTCCAGTATTCTTCTTTTGAATATTTTTTATTAAAAATATGATATTTCTTGCCGCGAAGTCCAACACAGCCAAAACAATGCTGGCAATTATGGCAAGCAATACAATACTCCAAATCAAGCGACTCCCGAACAAAGAAAGCGAATTTTAGATTACTGCTGTTGACCGCTTCAACCGCTTCATAAGACAAAGAAACATTCGGTCCAACATCCCAGAGATCCATGCAATCTTTCGTCCCCGAAACCACATCTACGCCGTAGCGGACATTTTCAACCCCGTAATCATTTCTGAAAACTTGATAACAATTTTTTGAATGCCACAATTGGTCGCCGACGCAATTAATATTTCTGCTGTCAAAATACAAATTTTGTCTGACAGTTTTTTTGAGCAAATCCTCAAATCTTTTTTTGTATCGTTCTAAAATATTCCTATCGCCCAAATTAATTTCTCTAATTTTTTCTAAATATTCTTTTTTAGAATATTGTTTATTAAAAAAGCAATATGATTTATGCCTTAAATGCGTACAACCAAAACAACTCTGGCAATTGCGACAATCGTAAAGAAAATATCCGTCAACACATTCTTCAGATCCGTGGCAAAAATGGCAGTTGTAAGAAGCGTAACAGTCAATCAATTCGTAACAATTCTCGCAATGCGATGTGTTTAACAAGTCAAGGCAATCCTTAGAAGCGCCGACCCAGTAGGCATAATGAACATTTTCAAGACGCGCGGCGATCGAGACCAAATAGCAATTTTTCAAATTAACGCCAGCGATTGTATAGGGGCTGTTAATCACGCCCTTCCAATAGTGAGTAATCGCCGGATGAGGAACGGAAAGATTTAAATTATCAAATTGGTTAAAAAACGATTTTGAAAAATCGTATTCTCGGGCGCAGTCCTCGCCGCCCCATTGGTCCGACCACCAATATTTAAGGTCATAAATTTTATGACGACTCTCTGGATGGAGAGTAGAAATAATTTCTTTGCCTGTCCGCGCGTCTTGTTTTTTGTAAAATTTTAGAACGGTGTTATAAAATCCGAACCTCCTTTGTTTTCGGCATTCAGGACACAATTTCGGAGGAGGAACCAGAAGTTTTTTGTAAAGCGCGATATCCTCTTTAAATATCTCAAACTTATTCTCGCATTGCTGACATCTTACCTTTTGCGGTATAAAATTTTCTAAAATCCCCCCAAGCGCCTTATCAAAATTTGGTGTTGTGAATAACATTATTTCTTCCCTATCGCCTCGTCTAATGTTTTTCTTAAATCTTTGAGATCAACTTTCACTCTTTTTTTTCTAAACGGGGTCGCTTCTTTTTTAAGAGCGTCCTCCAAAGAAACAGTTTCAAACTCTATTCCCAATTCTTTCAATTCTGTTTGCTGTCCTTGTTGTCGCGCTGGCTGTTCTTTTGGCCGTTCCGCGACTTGCGCTGTTTTGGGCTTAAAACCAAGAGAAACATTCTCGCCCGCTCTCACTTTTTCAAAACATGTTTTGCAGTAAATAGGTCTCTTACCGTCCGGCTCAAAACCAACTTCCGTTTCCTGCCCACAACTCCAACAAGCGGTCTTATGCTTCGCTAAAGACGGCTCTTTTGACTCCTCCGCCGCCATACCACTCCACTTAATGATTTTTTCCTCAACCTCCTCCCGCGAATTGGCGTATCTCTCTCTTGAAACGCCAATAATTTTATCCCTTTGACCCTTAACCCCATCCATCTCCATCGGCGGCAAAGTAGTCGCCGAAAAAGGACGGCTGCTAACTCCGTCTATCATTAATTTTAAATAGATATTATAATTTTCTAAATTAACCAAATCCTGAATCAAAAATTCCGGCGTAAATTCTTTTTCCAAAAATTCCGCGTCAGCCGCGCCAACCCGAAAAGAAATAAGCGTGCCGACATTGCCAAAAACAGCGTCTCTGACCGTCGTCGTCGCGTCGCCTACTAATTGCCCAATATATTGATGGGCGATCGTTAAATTCAAACGATACTTTCTCGCCTCCGATAAAATATTGGCGAACGAATCGGTTGCAAAGTTCTGGAATTCGTCAACATAGAGATAAAAATCTTTTCGTTCTTCTTCTGGAATTCTCACCCTCTCCATCGCCGCCAACTGAATTTTAGTAATAATCATCGCCCCCAGAAGCGCCGAATTATCTTCTCCAATTCTTCCCTTAGCGACATTAACCAAAAGAATTTTATTGCTGTTCATTATTTCCGCGATATTAATCGTGCTTTTTGACTGACCAACAATATTGCGAATTAAAGAAGTTGAAAGAAACTGCCCAACCTTATTTTGAATTGCGGAAATCGCTTCATTTCTAAACTGTTCTTTCCAGCTGGCGTATTCGTTAATCCAAAAAGACCGGACAACTGGGTCTTTAACATTGTCTATGATTTTTTGACGGTAATCTTTGTCAACCAAAATTTTCATAATCCCCAAAAGGGTCGTCCCAGGAGTATCCAAAAGCGCCAAAATACAATTACTCAAAATGTATTCCATTCGCGCCGACCAAACATTAGCCCAAATCTTTGTGAAAATTCCCATCAAGTCAGAGGAGACCAAATGCTTGTATTTAGGGTCTGATACCTGCAGAACATTAAAGCCAACTGGATAATCCATGTCTTCTGGATTAAAATAAATCACATCATTGATTCTATGAGATGGAATTTTATCAATGACTTCCTCAACAAATTCTCCGTGAGGGTCAACAATACAAACTCCGTGGCCATTCTTAATATCCTGCAAAGCCATATTTTTCAAAAGAACGGTCTTACCCACGCCCGTTTTTCCGATAACATAAGTATGCTGCCGTCGGTCAGGCGTCTTAATCCCAAAAACCTTCTCCCCCCCCCGAAAATTTGTCTTAGCAAAAATGTTTATATTAGACATAAAATAAAATTACCCAATTGGTAGTCCCTTGGGGGGCTCGGCCTTTTTCGCTTCAACCTTTGGCACCAAAGGCGCTTTAACCGAGAAACTTGGATAATGATAAATCGTCGCCAGTTCCTCTATGCTTAAAACAAATGGTTTGCTCCTGATAAAAAACCAATTTAAAACAGGAAACCGCTCAAATAAAAGCGGTTTAAAATATGAAATCACCTCCGAGTGCTGAACAAAATCTCTTTTTTTGTAATCGGCCAAAACTCTTTTCTTGCGATACGCCTCTCTGATTTTTTTGAATTGAATCGCGTAATCAATTTTAGTGGTTATTTTGCTGTTGGGCTTAAAACCATTAAGATTTTGGCTAGCGAATTGCTTATAACATCCAAAAACCGCCGCGATATTGGCTGGCCTAAAAGCTTCCTTCGGCGCCAAATACAAAAACCTGATAATTGTTTCGTATCCGATTTTTGATATATTTTCCTCAATCGCGTTAATGACACCCTGCTCCGCCTTGGTCGTTATCATTGAAAAGGGCTGTGGCTTCTCTTCTTTCTTTTCGCCCGCGCTCTCTCCCTCGCCGCCGCTAACCATTTTATTAGCTACATCAACAACCGCATCTCTCCACGCGGAAACTTCTTTAATGATTAAACTCTCTTTCTTCTTTTCTTCCCTCCCAATGAGTTTATCGCGCAATTTTTCGCCTGTTTCTTTCCATTTATCATCCACAGGTCTAACTAATGTTTGAATCCAAATCTGCTCCCCGTCCGATATCTTATTCATCACTTCCAACAAAGAAGACATTGGGTCAACTCTTTGCTCCTCCGCTTTGGCTTCTTTTTCAAAAGCGGGATAGGTTTTAATTGGATAAGCGTCCTCTTTGGTTAAAATAAGTTCCGTCCCCCAAAGATCATAATTCTTGTTGGGAATATCAGAAGGAACAGAATTAACATAATCGTCAGTTTGCCTAATCTCGGCTTCTGGATATTGCGCGTAAATATGCGCTTCAACCATATCGCGAAACGACGCGATAACCCTAATTAAAAAATGAATTTCTCCGCCCAAACTCACAATTTCCAAACTAAACCATTTCTGAAATTCGCCTTTGATCTGTTTCTCTCGCCAGTTGGGACCGCCTTGAATCGCGTGCATGCCCGCGAAAAATTGCTCCATCGCTTGGGGAGTTTTTTGAACCTCGCGGGGAGGTCTAACTTCCAATAAAACCCATTCTAATTTGTTAACAAAATTTTGTCTTTGATGTTTAAACCATAAATCCCTGGCAAGAATCAGAAGAAACCAGGGAACATAAATCCACCAGAGAGATAATAAAAACCCTCCAATTAGATAAGCGCCATTTAAGACAGTTAAAGAAATTTCTAAATAATTAGGCATAATCGCCGTAAAACTACAACTACTTCGCCACACTATAAATATCGCCCTCTTTAGTAAAAAGCTGTCTATTCTGAAGATTGATTAAAACAGTGTTTTTCTTAACTAAACGACTTTTAAGAACCTCATTCAAAATATCCTCCTTAGCCAAAGGTCCTTTATCCTTTAATGTTTGAATAATGACATCTTTAATCGTGCCTGGCTGATAACCCCACTCTTTCAAAGCATAAGTTCCGCGGCCAACTAAAATAAAGCGAGCATCTTTAATGAGTTCGTTATGAACTGTCTGCGCTTGAGCAAGATTAGTCCCCAATTTCGCTTCGTTAATTAAGTCCGCAACTTCTCTAAAATGCAATGGTCGTTTTTGGTCTTTGAAAACAATATAGGCCTTGTCTTTGGCGCCGCGTGGATTAATTTCAGGCCATTTGCTTAAACCAAATCGTCCAAAATTATTTTGACTGATTTGCTTAGTCGCGTCGAGATAAGAGCATAACACCTTTTTGTCTATCTGCGCGTTTGCTTCTTTAGAAAAATCAATAATATTATTTAATAAAACTGTCTCTTTGTTCCCTTCTATTCTCTCAACTAAATAGTCAACCACTAATTGCGCTTGCGACAAAGCGTCTTTAGAATTAACCCAAAGAGAATAAAATTTATCCGATTCAACTAATCGCTGATACGGATCGCCTAACGAAAGAATAAAAAAAACAGCTCCCTTAGAAGAATCGGGGGTCTCGCATCCAGACAAAGCGGAAAGCAACCGTTCTTCGCGAACGACTCTTCCTTCGCGATTAAAAAAAGCGTCAATTGAACGAAAGGCCGGCTTAAAAATATTGATTGAGGCGGGTCTTCTCAAGTCCGAAAGAGTGGCCTCTTCTATTTGGCGAACTCGCTCCCTGGTAATTCCGTAGTTCTTGCCAATACTTTCAAGCGTCTGTCGTTGTCCATCGTCCAAGCCAAAACGCAAACGAACAATCTCGCGCGTCCGATCATTAGAAACACCCTTTAAGGCGTCAAAGACCAATTTTTCATATTTAATGCTCATATATTTAAATTAAACCTACCACACTTTTTACCAGGTGTCAAATGGAAATTACCTCCCCTTCCAAGAAACAATTAGCGAACTCGTGATAAAGATAGAAGAATATGTGCCGACAATAATGCCGACGATTAAAGCCAACGAGAAATATTTAATACTTTCGCCTCCCAAGAAAAATATCGCCGACAAAACAATCAGAGTCGTCAGAGAAGTGTTCAAGCATCGCGTCAAACTTTGGTTGACGCTTTGGTCAATTGTTTCTCCAAAATTATTCCAGTCGGTCTTCAAAAGATTCTCTCTAGCGCGGTCAAAAATAACTATACTATTATTAACAGAATAACCTAAGATTGTCAAGAAGGCGGCGACAAAAGGCAGCCCGATTTCAATTTGATTGAAATGCCCTAAGAGCGCGAAGAAGCCAACTGTGATAAAAACATCATGGAAAAGCGCGATAATCGCCACAATGGCGTACTGCCAAGAAGCGACTGGCTGGGAAACTTTTCGGAAGGCCCACGCAATGTAAACAATAATCGCGAAGAGCGCGACCACAATCGCCCAAAGCGCTTTACTTTTTAGTTCATCGCCAATGAGCGGCCCGATTGATTCAAATCTATCTTCTTTTGGGCTGCCTAATTTCTTGAGAATTTCCTGATGGGTCTCTTCATCAATTTCCCGAAGGCGCAAAATGACACCTCGTTCCCCTGTTGGTTGGATATTAATATCGGATATCTCGGCTAATTTATCCTGAATTTCTTGGTTGCTCAACCGCGTCTCGGAAAATTCAACTTCCATCAATGTTCCGCCCGTAAAGTCAATTCCCAATTTCAAACCACAAAAAATCAAACTCGCCAAACTAACCAACATCAAAATGATAGACACAGAAAAATAAATTTTACGATATTTAATGATTTTCATAATATTAAGGTTATCCCCAGATCTTTCTCTTCCCCTCCAATCGCCCCCCAATAAACAACCTTAAAAAACTCTTCGTCACAACAATCGCGCTAAACATACTGATAACAACCCCAATTCCTAATGTCAAAGCAAACCCCTTCACTAATCCTGTAGCGAAAATATATAAAATCAAACAAGTAATAATTGTTGAAATATTGCCGTCACGAATAGCCGACCAAGCGCGGCGGAAGCCCTCGTCAATACTGCCTCCCAGACCTTTGCCTTTTCTAAATTCTTCCTTAAATCTTTCAAATATTAAAATATTCGCGTCAACCGCCATTCCGATTGATAAAATAAAGCCAGCGATGCCCGCCAAAGAAAGCGTGACTGGAATTAGTTTAAAAACAGCCAAAACCAAAGCGACATAAATAATTAAAGAGAAACAAGAAATCAAACCAAGTAAACGGTAATAAAAAATCATAAAAAGCAAAACCGCCAAAAATCCCCAAATCGCCGCTTGAAGCGATTTGTCCAAAGAAACCTGCCCCAAGCTCGCGCCGACCGTTTGCTGGCTAACTAAATTTATCGGTACGGGCAAAGCGCCCGCGTTCAATCGCTGGACCAATGTTTTCGCTTCTTCTAATGTAAAGTCACCCGTAATTTGCGCCTTACCTCCAGAAATCGCCTCTTGAACCATCGGCGCGCTAATCGCTTCTCCGTCCAAATAAATAGCCATTCTTTTCCCGACATTCTTTCTTGTTAAGTCCTCAAACATTTTGCTTCCCTCGTCGTCAAACTCCAAACCAATTTGCGATTGATATGTTTGCTGGTCAAACTGCATTTGAGCGCCCTCTAAATATCGCCCCGTTAAAAGCGTCGGCTTGAAGTATGGGTCCTCAAATAAAAGCGCTTGTTCCTCTTCGGTTATTTCCGTCCCCGCGTTAATTTTCGCGACAATTTCTTTTTGAGCGGCTAAAATATTTTCTGTTTCTGAACTATCTTTTTCCTCGCGAAAATCCAAAAAAGGCGTCTGACCAATCATTTCAATCGCCTGATGAGTGTCCTTGATTCCCGCCAATTCAACAATTAAACGGTATCTGTCGCCCACCTTATTAATCTGAACGACCGGCTCAGCAACGCCAAAAAGATTAACCCGCCTTTCAATCACATCGCGCGCGCCTTCCATTGAATCCATTCTGTCACCCGAAACGACATTGGAAAAATCCGCCTCGTAAATCAAATGCGCTCCACCCATCAAATCAAGTCCGAGATGAAATGGTTTATTATAAAAATGAGGCAGGATTGTTGTCCCCGCCTGATAATTAACCCAATCAGCGCCCTTGTCCCAAACATTGGGATAAATAAAAAAGCCCGCCAAAGCGCCCATAATTAAAATCAAAAAAACAGTCCAATATATTCTCCTTGAACCAATTTTTTTTCTCCGCGGTTTTTCGCTTGTATTTTTAACAAAAATCCCCATAAAAAAATATTAAATAATTATTACCCCCAATCTACCTCATCACCGCTAATTTGTCAAAAAAAGGGGGCTGCCCCCGCAACGGGGGCAGCCCCCATCTTAGTTCAAACCTAGCTCCCTTAAAATGTCATCCGGAATAAAAATCGGTTCGCCCTTCGGACTAATCCCCGGGTAACGCCAAGCCGAAATCATTTTTTTCTTCTTCCCGACCTGCTGATACATCAACCAAATCTCGCTCGGCTTCTTCGTGTCGGCGCGGCACATCAAAGCAACCGTCTCCGGCGCAATCCCAACCTCGCTTCTCTGCGGACGCCGCAAAATCCGCCGCAACCGTCCCTCGCTAAGACGATAATACATCATCTTCTCCTTAATATGCCGCGTCCAACAAATCTCCTTAGTGTCCTTCGGCCCCTCAAAAAACATAATATTTATTGTTAATGGCTATTCGGCTATCGGATAGCCGAATGATATTTATCTGCTGAATTTTATGAAATACTCCTTTGGTTTGGATTCTTTCTCAACAAATTCCGCCCACCCTCCGTCAACCTCTGAAAGTCGTTTTATTGAATCGCTCTCTTTAAACAACGGGTCAACTATTCTTGATTTACAAAAAACCCGAGCATAATAATCGTTCGGATTATTTTCAAAAGATATTTTATTATTCATTCTATCTAAAAACAAACTCATTTTGAGGTCTTTCTCCTTATATTTCTCAACCTTAGCCAAGACCTCATCTTCGGTCGTCCACAAATCATCTTTGGAAATATATTCCTTTTCTATAGCGTGCTTCATCGCATCACCAACCGTTCTAAACATAATCGCCGACGATAATCCCGCATAATAATTTTTATTTAAATTTGAAAACAACAACGCGTATTTTTTAGCGCTTTTCAAATCGTTAAAAACCCACCTATTATTTTCAATCGCCAAACTATCTAAAAAATATTTTATTTCTTTGGTGTTCGTCTCTTGAAAATGCGTAGCTGACCTTAATGAATAATCAATTCTATCAGCGCATAAATCAGGTAATTTTTTCTCTAATAAAGGAAAATTTTCTTCATTCAAAATATAGTCCAAATCAAAATTATATTTTTCCAAAATGCTTGGAATTTTTGTCGTTCTAACAAAGTCCGCGAAGATATCGTCTTGATAACTTTGTTCTGTCTCCGAGCCCTCGTCAAAAACATAGTCAATACAATGAGAAAAAGCGGAATGCGAAAGGTCGTGAAGCAAACCAGACACCTGTTCCTCAAGAGAGGCGTTAAATTTTTTAAGCAGAATAAAAACGCCCACTGAATGGTCAAAACGGTTATGCTGCAATTGGCTCAAAGGAAGTGATTTAGGATTGGCGTAAAGAGGCAAATACCCCGCTTGGTCTATCCCCTTCAACCGCCGAAAACAAGCCGCCTCCATAATCTCCAAAACCAACGGCTCCCCAATCTCAACCCCTCCATAAACTTTATCAATATATTTCATAATTTTCCCCAATTTATTACAGTCGGCTTTACCAAAGCCGAATACTCTAACTTATGGCAATTGGCTATTCGGCTTTGGTAAAGCCGAATAGCCATTCCGTGAAATCTTTTTTAAATTGTTTTTTGTCTGCGATAAATAACTCAAAAAATTTATTTTGATTAGTGACAAATGAAAAATTATCTTTTCCAATAATATCTAAATAACTTGACCATTTATAATCTTCTAAAAATTTTATCGTTTGTTTCTGATTGCTTAGACCGTTTTCCTTCCAATTTTTATCAATTAATTGAATTGGATTAGCAAAAATATAAAATGGTAAATACGTAAAATGATTATCTTTCTTTATAAGGATTATTTTTGACTTACCTTGAAATAAAACTCCGCTTCGTTCGTTTTTCAAATTAAAATATTGAGTATAGCTACTATTTACTTTCTTAGAAAACATACTTGCGCCGCCGTCGCGCTTCTCTCGAACTAAAATATGATAATGATTAGACATCAAGCACCAACACAAAACATCCACCAACCCATCATCATCGCTGGTCGGCTTTCGGATAGCCGACCGTCGTTTGTGGTATGACATAAATGTTTCGTTTTTATTGTTAAAGTCGTAGAGATTATGAACAAAACGCAAATAATCTCTTTCATCAAGAAAAATTTTACGCTTATCTACACCTCTATTTAAGATATGATAAATATCTCCCTTCATAATTTATTTGTCTGTTCGGCTATCCGATAGCCGAATGATTGTATGAGTCAATATTTGAATAATTTTTCTTTTTGGTTTACCTTTTTTGTTTTTGCCGTAAGTATAGTGATGAATTGACGGAACGCCATTTTTTGAAGAGTTGCTAATCGCTTTGCCATCGCCTAAATAAAATCCTATGTGTCGATGTAATATTTCATCAACACCCTTTCTTTCTTCCCAAACAAGAACATTGCCTGGAACTAATTTCTTAGTTTTCTCCCATCCATTTTCGAGCATATCTTTAACTGTACTTTTGACTGTGGCATGGGGCGATAAAATCAAGCCGAAAAAATTTAAAATAGACGAAACATGATAGGCGCAAGAAAGATTGCCATTTTTAAGAATGTCTCTTTTCTTGCCGTTTTCTAAAACATAAAGCCGCCGAAACATTTTACAGCCCCGACTCGCCCTAATCGCCTCTAAATAATTTTGATAAACAAGAATTTTAAGTTTTGACATTTAAAAATTTGGCGTTAATAGCCACAATTACCGTGGAAAGCGACATCGATAATGCGCCGAGGGCGGGACTTAAAAGAACGCCCCAATTATAAAAGACGCCGGCGGCGACTGGAATGGCGATAAGATTATAACCCGTCGCCCAAATTAAATTTTGAATCATCTTGCTATACGACGCGCGCGCCAAAAAGACGACGCCGACAAGAGCCAAAGGGTTGCTTTTAACTAAAATCACATCAGCGGCCTCAATCGCCACATCCGTCCCTGCGCCCACCGCAATTCCAACATCGGCTTGAGCCAAAGCCGGCGCGTCGTTCACGCCATCGCCCGTCATCGCCACAATCAAACCGCGAGATTGAATCTCTTTAATTTTGGTCAACTTATCTTGAGGCAGAACCTCTGCCATAAACTCATCCAACCCTATTTCTTCAGCCACCCGTTCCGCGACCTGCCGATTATCCCCCGTCAGCATTATGCTTTTAATGCCCATCTTCCTCAACATCGCGACGGCCTCTTTTGATTCCGCCCTGACGACATCCGCCAAAGCGACCGCGCCAATCGGCTTGTTATCCGCCAAAACATAAACAATCGTCTTGCCCTCTTTTTTTATTTCCCCAATCTCTTTATTCTCCACCGTCACGCCCAACTCTTTCAAATATCCAAAACTGGCGACTGTTATTTTCCTGCCCATAACCATTCCGCGCGCGCCTTTGCCCGGAATAGATTTAAAATCCGAAACAGCGTAAATTTCTCGAGCCGAAGCCGCGACGCTCTTGGCGATCGGATGGCTGGAATGGGAATCAACCGAAGCAGCCAAGTTCAAAACCTCGTCTTTGCTTAAATTTTCAAAAAAACTAATTATATCCGTCACTCCAAATTCACCTTTTGTTAAAGTACCCGTCTTGTCAAAAACAACCGTATTTATTTTTCTCATCTGCTCAAAGGCCGCTCTGTTCCTAATTAAAAATCCGTTGCTGGCGGCCAAAGAAATTGAAACCGCCACGACCAAAGGAACGGCCAAACCCAAAGCGTGCGGACAAGCAATGACCATGACTGTCACCGCTCGCTCAATGGCAAAAAACAATTCTTTTTCAGAAAACATCAGCCATGAAAATAAAGTGAGCGCGCCGACAGACAAAGCGCCGACCGTCAGCCACAAAGCGGCCTTGTTCGCCAAATCCTGCGTTTTTGACTTGCTCTCCTGGGCTTGGCGGACCAAATCAATTACTTGGGATAAATACGAATCCTTGCCCATCTTTTCCGCCCTGACAGTAATCGCCCCCTCGCCATTGACCGAAGCGCCAATGATTTTATCGCCAACTTTTTTGAAAACCGGTTCCGATTCGCCCGTGAGCATGGATTCATTGACTGATGTTTCTCCACTTATGACAACGCCATCAACTGGCGCCTTCTCGCCCGGCTTAATTAATATCTTATCGCCCGCCTTCAAATTTTCAATCGCCACTTCTTCAAGCCCTCCATCTTCTTTGACTTTATGCGCGGTGGAAGGCATTAATTTCGCCAATTCCTCCAAAGCCCGTCCAGCCCCCATAACAGACCTCATTTCAATCCAATGCCCCAAAAGCATAATATCTATCAAGGTGACTAACTCCCAAAAAAACAGATGCCCTGTCAAGCCAAAAACAACAGCCGAACTATACCCATAAGCGGTCGTAATCGCGACCGCGACCAAAGTCATCATCCCCGGCGTTTTCTTTTTCGCCTCGTCTAAAAACCCTTTCAAAAAAGGCCAGCCGCCGTAAAAATATATGATTGAAGACAAAGTAAATAAGACATATAAATTCTTATCCATCGACGAAAGCGCCAAAACAGGCAACGACAAAACCAAACAAACAAAAAACCGCCACCCAAAACCCCCCGCCGAATGAGCGCGATGATTCTGATGCCCCTTATGATTTTGATGATTCATATCCATACTATTGATCCCCCTCTATGGGGACAGTCCCCCGTCCGCGGGGGCTGCCCCCGTCATCTTTCTCGGCTCAAGTGTTCAACCCTGAAGGTTGAACACTTTTACATCGCGGGCTGTAAAATCTTGACTTCGTAACGCAATTTTTCGGATAGTTGTTCTGTTTGCGTTTCTAACTCGTATCGCGATTGGAGATTGAGCCAAAATTGCGGAGACACGCCAAAATATCTGCCCAAACGCAGAGCTGTATTCGCCGTAATCGCCCTTGTTCCGTGGACAATTTCATTTATTCTTCGCGGCGAAACACTAATATCTTTCGCCAAACGATACTGTGTAATATTAAATGGCTTCAGAAATTCTTCTGAAAGAATTTCCCCCGGATGAATAGGTTGTATTTTTTTAGACATAATTTAGTGATAATCAATTATTTCCACATTATACGCGTCTCCCTGACGCCATTCAAAACAAATTCTCCATTTCTTATTAATGCGAATGCTGTGTTGTTTTTTTCTTTTCCCGCTTAATTTTTCAAGATGATTTGACGGAGGAATTCTTAAATCGTTTAGAAACATCGCGGCATCTATAATCCAAAGTTTACGCATAGCCACTCTTTGTATTGAACGAGAAAAACCGCGCGAATAATTCCTTTCAAATATTTTTCGCGTTTCTTTACATTGAAAACTTTTAATCATGTATCATATTAACGCGTTGCGTTAGTAGTGTCAAGTATAGAATAGCTGAATTATACTTCTATTATTTTATTTCAAGTTTTTTAAATATTCCTTTATTCTCTCCCGATTCTCGTTCTCCTTGTTTCCTTTGAAATATATCTCAATAAATTCAATCCCAATCATTTCTATTGTTTGATGATTTTCAATATAGGCGTAAATAATTCTTAAATCCTTTTTCTTTAAACTTCTGCAAAAAAATCTTGCTTTAATAATGTAAATAAAATCATTTTTCGCAATTACATTAAAATGTTTGCCAATCCCCAAGGGCGCCGCGCTCAAAACCTTTTTAAATTCGGTTAAATCATCATCCGTGGTCTTGAATTTTTTAGATAATTTCTTAAAATCTTTTTGAAATTCCTCCGTATTTTTAAAGTTCATCGTCATAGTTTCTGACCGAGTGGTCATCATCGCGATAAAAAACGGTTTCGTAACTAATTTCTTCGCCCGCCTCGTGAACTCTCCACGGAGTGTCCGAGTGCGAGTATTCGCTTAATTCTTTGGCATTTTTCCACGCCAAACGATTCAAAACATTGTCAATGTGCTGGATTTCTTGGGCGGACAAAATTTTTAAATCAGCGGAACATCGCGGCAAATATTTTTTTTGTTCGTATTGAAAATGCTTGCTTTTTACTTTTTCAATTTCCCCGTTAGCAATCATTCTGTCGGTTATTTTTTTAAACTCAATCGGCGTCGGACCAAAATGATTTTTAATATATTTGGCGCCAATCAACTGCTCTTCAAACTTTTCGTAATAATCAAAATCAATAAAATAAAGCAACTTATATATCGCTGTCTCGCCGATATTCGGACGAGCGCCGACTTTTTCAAGAAGATAAAGTAAAACCTCTTTAAACTTTTGCGCATTCGCGCGCGGCATAATAATTCTCATCTCCGGTTTTGCTATTTTTTTTATTTTCTTTTCTTTCGCCAGTTCGGTTTCTATTTTCTTTTTTCCTTCGCTCAAAAAATCATTCAAAGACATACTAAAAAGAGACGCCAATTTTTGCGCCTCCAAAACGGTCAACTCCCGCCCGCCTTTTTCTATTTGCGTATAAGTCGGCCGCGACATCTTTAATTTTTCCGCCAAATACCCTTGTGAAAAATTATTTTCTTCGCGCAATAGTTTAATTTTCTTGAATAAATCCTTAACCATATACCTCTATTATATATCCTGTAAAGAATTCTTGTCAAGTGGATAAGTAAGAATGCTTAACACCAGAATAATTCGGCTATCCGATAGCCGAATTGTTTATTGCCCGCAGCATTTTTTGAATTTTTTTCCGGAGCCGCAGGGGCAGGGGTCGTTTCGGCCTGCTTTTGTCGCGGAGGCCGTTTTGGGGACAGTCCCCGCAACGGGGACTGTCCCCAAGGGTTGATGCGCTATTGGAGCGTTGGGCGAAATAGAGACCTTGTAAATCATATTAACGACTGTTGATTGGATTGCCGCCATTAATCTTTGAAAAAGACGAATCCCCTCGTTTTTGTATTCCACCAACGGATCTTTTTGCCCGTAAGCGCGCAAGCGGACGCTGTCTCGCAAGTGGTCCATATTGTCCAAGTGGTCCATCCAAAGCGTGTCCAGAGAACGCAAGAGAACATATTTTTCAACGCGACGCGCGTTATCTTCGCCCAAATCATCTTCCTTTTTTTTGTACGCCTCCTCGGCTAATTTAATTAAATAATCAGAAACCTCGCCCTCGCTTTTCAGTTCCGCCAACGCCCGCGGCAATTCCTCTGTTTGAAAAATACTCCCAATGATTTGACTAACTTCTTCGCGAGCGGCAATTTTCTTAATTTCATCCTTAATCATTTCCACCACTTCCGTTCTGACATTCTTTTCTCTCAAAACCGCTTTTCGTTTTTTGTAAATCGTCTCCCTCTGCTTATTCATAACATCATCGTATTCCAAAATATGCTTCCGCGCGTCAAGATTATATCCCTCAATCCTGCCCTGCGCCGATTCAATCGCTTTGGAAACCAACTTGTTTTCAAGCGGTTGGTCTTCAGGCACTTTCAGCATCTCCATCATTGACTTAACCCTGTCCCCGCCAAAAACGCGCATCAAATCGTCTTCCAAGGAAACGAAAAATTGACTGGAACCGGGGTCGCCCTGCCGTCCCGCTCTTCCCCGCAACTGGTCGTCAATCCGCCTCGCCTCGTGCCTCTCCGTCCCGATAACATGGAGACCGCCCAGCCCCGCCACTTCGTCATGCTTCGCCTCCTTTTCGCTTTCCTCCAAATCCCGCCCGCCTAAAATAATATCAACGCCCCGACCTGCCATATTGGTCGCGACTGTCACCGCCCCCTTCTGCCCCGCTTGAGCAAGAATTCGCGCTTCCTGTTCGTGGTTTTTCGCGTTAAGAATTTGGTGAGGGATGCCTTCTTTTCCTAAATAAGCCGAAAGCAGTTCGTTTTTTTCAATAGAAACCGTTCCCACTAAAACGGGCTGTCCCGCCTGGTATCTCTTTTTAATATCCCCAACAATCGCCCGCAATTTCCCATTCTCGTTTTTGTAAATGCTATCCGGCAAATCCTCTCGGATCGCCGGCTTGTTGGTCGGAACCTCAACCACTTTTAATTTGTAAACCTTGTCAAACTCCTCGGCGGAAGTCAGAGCCGTTCCCGTCATTCCCGAAAGTTTTTCATACATCCGAAAATAGTTTTGAAAAGTAATAGAAGCAAGCGTGCGGCTTTCCTGTTGAACGCGGACATTTTCTTTCGCCTCAAGCGCCTGATGTAAACCGTCCGAATATCTTCGTCCTGGCATTAAACGCCCCGTGAATTCATCAACGATAATCACCTGCCCGTCTTTAACAACATAATCCCTGTCTTTTTTGAAAATAACCTCCGCCCGAAGCGCCTGTTCCAAATGGTGAACATAACGAATGCCGCCTTCTTCATAAATATTGTCCATTCCCAATATTTTTTCCACCTTGTCAGTGCCTTCCTCCGTCAGAGTCACCGCTTTCATTTTTTCGTCCAAATTGTAATCGGCGTTCTCTTTCAACTGTGGCGTAATCCGACAAAACTGCTCATACATTTTCGTTGACTCCGCGTCAGGCATGGAAATAATCAGAGGCGTTCGCGCTTCATCAATTAAAATGCTGTCTATCTCGTCAACAATCGCGAAATACGGCTCGCGTTGAGCCATCGCCTCCAAAGAAGGCGCCATATTATCCCGCAAATAATCAAAACCGAATTCGTTGTTCGTCCCGTAGGTAATATCCGCCAAATACGCCTCTTTGCGGACGACCTCCTTAAGGTTTTCCATTTCAACCGTAATTTCGTTTTCGTCAGGCGCTGTTTGCGGTTCAAAAATAAATGACTTTTCGTGATTAAGACAGGCAACGGAAATTCCCAAAAGATGGAAAATCGGACCCATCCAGTTGGCGTCTCTTCGGGATAAATAGTCGTTAACTGTGACAATATGAACGCCCTTGCCCGTAAGCGCGTTTAAGTAGGCCGCCAAAACAGAGGACAAGGTTTTACCCTCGCCCGTTTTCATCTCGGCGATCTGCCCCCGATGCAAAACAACCCCGCCAATTAATTGAACATCAAAATGCCTCTGTCCAAGAGTTCTTTTTGCCGCCTCGCGCGCCAAAGCAAACGCCTCGGGAAGCAAATCATCCAACGACTCGCCTTTCTCTAAGCGCGCCTTAAATTCCGCCGTCTTATCCTTCAACTCCCCATCGGGAAGAGAAGCAAACTCCTTTTCAAGTTCGTTAATCCTCTCAACTAACGGCCCAACATCCCTCAAATTCTTCTCATTAGCATCCCCAAAAATTTTAGTAAAAAATGACATAAAGTTATTGTTATATCCTCACTATAAAACGAATCGCCCCAAAAATCAATTATAAATTTTGTTTGACACAAATTTTTGATTTGTTATACTGGGTTATATGAAGAAAACTAAGAAAAAAATTTATCATTTCCCAGTTGTTATTGAACAAGACGAAATGGGGTATTATATCGGCAAAGTTCCCGCTTTAAGAAGTTGCTACACCCAAGCCAAAACATTGCCCGAATTATATAAACGCTTAAATGAAGTAGTTGGTCTTTGTGTTGAAGTTGAAAAAGAAAATTTTTCCCAAAGAATTGAACAAAACAAATTTATAGGCGTCCAACAATTAGAATTTTCTAGATAATCATACATGCCTAAACTTAATTTACTGCCAGCGAAAAAAATGGTAAAAATCTTAAAATGTTTGGGCTTCCAGAATATTAGAACAAAAGGCAGTCATTATTTTTTCTTCAATTCAACAACCAACAAAACCGCGACCGTCCCAGTTCACGGAAACGAATATTTAAGCATCGGAATTCTCAAGGAAATTTTAAGAGATATTGAATTAAGCGTTGAGGAATATGAAAAGTTAAGAAGGAAAATTTAAAATTACTGTTATTTTTTAAATCAAAAAACAACCTTTATGGGTTGTTTTTTTTGGTTTATCATCACCCCCTAATCTTCATCCTCTTCCACCACATCCCCAACTTTGGAGGAACGGAACCTTGCCATAGGGTTGAACTGCCAAAACTTTTTCCACGACCTCGCGCCGCGAATTTCTTTTGTTTCTTTTTTATGAGTGTATTGCCTGATTTTTCTCCTTAATTCATCTTTGACCAAATCAACCGCCGCGTGGAGCGAATGCCCTGTTTCCTCCGCCCGCAAAAGTTTCCCGCCAAGATTTAAATTTACTTCCGCCCTGAAAATCTCGCCCTGTCTCTGCCCTTTCTTGATTCTCCCGACCTCTACTCTCGCTTCCACTGTTTCGGGGTCAAATTTCCCCAAAAGTTTCTCCAGCCCGCCAATTTTCTCCTCGATGTATTGATTAACACTTTGAGAAATATCCACATCTTTTGTCTTAATAATTATTTTCATAAAATTATATTGCTTATATCTTCATTTTAACAGATATATAAATTAACGCAAACCGCATTATTATTTGTATGTATTATCAGATCGTCTTTCCACAGTCAAAAGAGTTATTTTTCTGTCTTGAACTCTATATATAATTCTAATATCGCCCCTTCTAATTCTATACACATCGCGCCGCGTTTTTAATTTTTTGATTTTCAAGTCCTCAAAATCGCCTTTTTTAATTTTTTCTAAAATTACCTTAATCGCTTTTCGCTCTTTGGCAGAAAATTTTTTTAGCGCTTTGGCGATTTTATCCATATCTTATAAGCGGGATATTACATCATCAATATCAACGCCGCCTTTTTTAATTTTAGTAAAATCAACTACCTCTTCCCATTTCGCGCTTTTCTCAATTGGGCAAATTCTAAATAAAGGTTTTGACCTTTTGAAAATAATAAAAGAAGCGCCTTTTGCCACCTTTTTAGCGTATTTAGGCATATTCACACGCAATTCTTTTAAATTTATAATATTTTCCATAAATTTTAACAAGTTTAAAGATTAACTAAAGTTTAACAAAAGATAATCTATGCGTCAAGGGTAGTGTTATCTATTATCAAAACCCCACTCTCTCTATCTCTTCTTTTAAATCCAAACCGAATTTTTTCTTAACTTCTGTTTTCGCCAAAGCGATGAGCGCCGCGATATCTTTCGCTCGCGCGCCTCCAAGGTTGATAATGAAATTAGCGTGCTTTTTTGAAATCTCCGCTTCGCCCATTCGCTCTCCTTTCAGCCCGCAATCATCAATCAGTTTTCCCGCGAAGCGCCCCGGCGGATTTTTAAAAATGCATCCCGCCGAAGGATAATTCAACGGCTGCGTTTCTTTTCTTTTTATAAAATATTCTCTAATTAATTTTTCGCTTTTTTCTTTGTCGCCTTTTTTTAATTCTAATTCAACCGAAAAAATAATATTGTCTTCTTTTTCAATATTTTTAACTAATTGAGAAATATCCGAACCAAAAGCATGCGCGTTAACTTTAACCGCTCCGCCAATTGTTCCTGGAATGCCAACAGCCCATTCCAGCCCCGTCAAACCATTTTCCACGGACAACCTGACTAAATCGGATAATTTAACCCCTGCCTCACTCTTAATTATATTTTTACTCACTCTTCGCTGTTCATTGTTCGCCAATATCACCGTCCCATCAAACCCCTCGTCGCTCACCAAAAGGTTGCTCCCGCCGCCTAAAATAAAAAAAGGCAGTCCTTTCTCCTTCGCAAAGAAGACCGCCCTAACCAAATCGTCCTTATCCCGCGCGTCAAAAAAATACCTCGCCGCCCCGCCAACTCGAAACGAAGTCTGCCCCGCCAAAGAAACATTTTCTTGAATTTTCATAAACGCGCCATTCGGCTATCCGATAGCCGAATATTACGGCTACTACCCCTTATACATCACATCCGCGCCTGTTTGGTAGAGGTCTCTTTCGGATGTGTTGATAATATAAACCATATCCCACAGACGGCCCGTGATGGAAAATTGCTCCGCCGTCATATTGAGCCAGTGTTTCGTTCCATCGCCGTTGACTTCGTAGACCCTCTTATCTCCGTCAGCCCGTATTAACCAACTCTCTCGATAACCCGACAATTCCTCTCGGCTCACTTCAATGATGCTTTCCCAATTCAAATGCCCATAGTAATCAAAAATTTTCGAGTTTTGGATCCATCGCTTGTATCCGCCGTTGATAATATAAACTTTGTAATCGCCCTTCGCCCGAATTAAACTTCCGTCAGGATAATTAACGATTGGCTCAATAATTTCTTCCTCTTCAATAACCGGAACTTCGCTTTCTGTTACGCTTGAAGCAGTAAAAGAAAAAGAGACCGACACATCATTACTGCCAAAACCGCTCTTCTTGTATTGATTGAAAGGAATCATCACAACTGACTTGCCTAAACTGCTAAAATTAGGAATGTACGCTGTTCCTTTTTGATTATTTAGGGAAATAAATTGAACCGTTGACTCCCCGTTTTGGTCCGTCACAATATAGGGCGCTCTAAAATCGCCACGCAATTCCGAACCAACAAATTCCAACTTCAAAGTATCGCGATCCGTCGCCTGCGCCGTTCCCTGTTTAAACTCATACCAATACGGCGACCAATCCTTGGAAGAACTACTCCGCGAAACAATCAAATTTGGGAACCCGCTATAACTCGCCGACTCGTCAACATTCAACCGCTGATAAGTTAAATTCTTATTAAGATAACAATAATCGCCTTCACCAATCTCGCAATCGTTCAGATAATTAGCAACTGACCAATCGGCGAAAATATCCGAAAATGTTTCGGAAAAGCCCAAATCAGATAAAGCCGCGCTCACGCTCGCGATACCAACCTCATTATTAAGCGTCATCCGAGTAATCGCGTTCACCCCGTAATGGTCAACCAAATAATGCAAGAACAGACCAACTGCCCCGTAATCCGACACATTGTTTTTCCACTCGCCCAACGGGTCAGAGGGCTCGTCCAAAAATGTATCCACCCGCTCGGCGAGATAACTGCCTTTGTAATTATCATTATATCCGCAAACTGTCGGAGCGTATTCCGAACGCGCCTCATTCAACCAGACCTCTTCTTCTATCCCGTATAAAACCGTTTTTTGATAAAACGAAATTAAATGCTGAAATTCATGCGCCAAAACCGACTTCGCTTTCACATTAAAAATACCAAGCGCGTTAATATAAAACATCTCCCTCTCGTTGGAATTAGAAAATTGCGAACGAGGATACTCATCGTTAATCTTAACATAACCACCAGCGCTATTAGTCAATTCACTCACCAAAACCGTAATTCTTTTATCGCCATCAATTCCAGGACTCCATTCCGAACCAAAAACCGCTCTTTCTTTTGGATAAATTACCTTATCAAATTCATCGGCCAATTCTTCTAATTTTTCCCTCAACCCATTTTTATCCGTCCCGCTTAAATTATTCCAATAATAGTTATCAACATAAAAATAAATATTCTCGCCAATCGCCTTAAGCGAAGCCGTCAATTGAGAACGGTCTTGCGCGTCATACCCAGAATCAACATAAAAATTCACTTGTTCCTCCAAAACCGCCGCGCTCGCTCCCAAAGTGAAAACAAAAAAACCTCCCGCTAACAGGATTGTCAGACCAAAATTGTAAATAAATCGCTTCTTCATACAATCATTTTACTCTAACCACCTTGATTTATCAAGCCAAGGTGATAGAATAAAAATATGCCAAATATAAAACGACTAGCCCTCATCTTAGGCGACATCGCCGTTTTGTACTTATCCCTCTGGTTCACCCTCTTTATTCGCTATGGGATTAGTTTTGATTTTCGTATCTGGCAACAGCACTTTTGGCCATTCACGATTATTTATCTCCTTTGGCTGACCATTTTCTATATCGCTGGCCTCTATGAATTAACTTTAGCCAGAAACAGTATTGATTTCTATTCCACTCTCTTGCGAGGAATGCTCATTAACATCGGACTCGCGATCGCCTTTTTTTACTTTATCCCATACTTCGGCATCGCCCCCAAAACAAACCTCTTTATAAATTTAGCCGTTTTCGCCCTGCTCTTTTCCGGCTGGCGGCAGTTATATAATCATTCCGTCAGAACATTCGCCTTCGCAAGCAATGTTTTAATCATTGGCAAAAACAAAGAAATTGACCAAACAATCGCGGTTATTAAAAAAAATCCCCAACTGGGCTACAAAGTCATCAAACACATCGGACCCGAAGACATCCAAACGCCCTTTGACCTTCTGGAAATGGCGACGCAAAAAAATATTAAAACAATTATCACGGCGATTGACCCCCACAAAAACAACCGATTAGTCCGAAGTTTGTATCAATGCCTCCCTTTAAAAATCAGTTTCAGCGACCTGCCTTCTTTTTACGAAAAAATATTAGGCAAAGTGCCTGTTTCCGGCATCGGCGAAATTTGGTTTTTGGAAAATTTGACCGAGAGCCGAAAAAATTTCTACGAAGCGTTCAAACGCGTTTGCGATATGAGCGGCGCTTGTATCTTTGGCGCGATTAGTTTAATTTTTTATCCATTTATCGCCTTAGCGATTAAAATCGACAGCAAAGGACCAGTTTTTTATAAACAAATCAGAACAGGACAAGACGGACAAATTTTCAAAGTAATCAAATTTCGTTCCATGATTGAAGAAGCGGAAAAAGACGGCGCCCAGTGGGCTGACCAGCAAGACCACCGCATCACGCGCGTCGGCAAGTTTATGAGAAAAACCCGCCTGGACGAACTGCCTCAATTGTGGAATGTCCTTGTCGGACAAATGAGTTTTATCGGACCCCGCCCCGAAAGAATAGAATTCGCCCAGCAATTGGAAAAAGAAATTCCCTACTACCAAATCCGCCACATCGTCAAACCGGGCCTAACCGGCTGGGCGCAAGTCAACTTTCGCTACGGCGCCTCCGTCGCAGACAGCATGGAAAAACTCCAATACGAACTCTACTACATCAAACACCGCTCCCTCGTCTTGGATTTAAGCATTCTTTTAAGAACGATTAAAATTATTTTGGGAGGATTGGGAAGATAATCCTGTCCCCTAAATACTTGCAACCAAATCTTATTTATTATACTATAAGCAGTATAATAAATGTAATTATTATACTATGGATAATATTATAAAAACAATCTTATACGAATGGCGAGAGCATAAACTTCCAAAAATAATTCGCAGAGAAACAGATTTAACAAAATATCTGAATTTAAAAACGCCTAAAATTATAACCATAACCGGATTTAGAAGAGTGGGAAAAACTTATTTAATTTTTGATTTAATTGAAGAATTGTTAAAAACTCACCATAAAGAGGAAGTCGTTTATATTAATTTTGAAGACGAGAGAATTCCAAGCGATATAAAAGTTCTAACACAATTAATCCCAACAATCAATGAAACATACAACCACACTACTAAATACTTATTTTTAGATGAAATACAAAATATTCCAAACTGGAGCCAGTGGGTCAGACGAATTTATGATCAAGAAAATATAAAAATATTTATAACTGGTTCTTCGTCTAAATTATCATCAAAAGAGATTCCCACTGAATTAAGGGGTCGATGTATTGAAAAAACCATTATGCCATTGTCTTTTAGGGAATTTTTGCTTTTCAAGAACATTAAAATAGACCTTGCGTCCCTTCCTTATTTAGACAAAGAAAAATCAAAAACCAATAAAGCATTAGAAGAATATCTTTATTATGGAGGACTGCCCGAAATTGTATTAACAAGCAAGGAACATAAATTTGAAATTTTGCAGCAATATTATAAAACGGTGATAAGCCAAGACATAATGGACCGATTTAAAATAAAAAACGAAACAATGTTAAAAGCGCTTTTAATGCTTCTTTTGAATTCCACGATTTATTCTATAAGTAAAATATACAAAACACTAAGAAGCGCTGGGCATAAAATAGGTCCAACCACTGTAATGAAATATATCTCATATATAGAAAATTCTTATTTTTTAAACAATCTTTTTATTTTTTCATACACAGTCAAAGACCGCCTTCAATATCCTAAAAAAATATATTTTATTGACAACGGTTTTATAAACGCGCTATCTTCAACTTTTTCTAAAAACACCGGGAGATTATTTGAAAATATTGTTTTTAATAAAATAAAAAGCGAATTAAAAATTAATGAAGAATTGTTCTATTGGCAAGATAAAAGGCAAAAAGAAGTTGATTTTGTTGTTAAAAAGGGAAACAAAATAATAAATTTAATCCAAGTATCGTCTAATTTAGATAATATCGGAACAAAAGAAAGGGAAATAAATAACCTTCTTAAAGCCGATAAAGAATTGAATTGCAATAATTTAACAATAATTAACAAAGACATAGACAGCAAGGAAAAAATAGGCGGTCAAACAATAAAATTTACTCCGCTTTATAAATTCTTGTTAGAATAAAACAAATTAAGAACGATTAAAATTATTTTGGGAGGATTGGGAAGATGAAAAAAATATCAGTCGTTATACCAGTTTACAATGAAGCGACAACCGTTGAAAAGGTGATTCAAGACCTGCGGTTGGTTTTGAGCGCGACTGCTGTTGATTATGAAATCATAGCCGTTGACGACGCCTCAAAAGACCAAAGCGGCGACATTCTTGAACAAATAAAAGACATTACTGTTATCCGCCATTCCGAAAATCAGGGCTATGGAGCGTCAATCAAAACCGGCGCTAAATCGGCGACCGGCGAATATATTTTGATTATTGACGGCGACGCGACCTACCCCACCGAAGCCATTCCACGAATGATTGAACATATTGACCATTACGATCTGGTTTCTGGAGAACGCCGCGGGAAAAACTTTGACGCGCGCTGGCTGTATTTGCAAAGAGTCGGAAAATTTGTTTTAAGAATGATTGCCAGTTATATCACACAACATAAAATCCCCGATATCAATTGCGGTTTAAGAATCTACAGAAAAGAAACATTTGATAAATTCCTATATTTATATCCAAATCAATTTTCCCTCACCACCACTTCATTGGTCGCCTTTTTGTCTAACAACTATCGGGTTAAATTTATCCCGATTGATTATCATAAAAGAACTGGCAAATCAACGCTTAAGCCCCTCAAAAGTTTCGGACAATTTATCGGTCTACTTTTGAAAATTTCCCTTTTCTTCAAACCAATCAGAATTTTTCTACCGTTGAGCATGCTCTTGTTGTTGTCGGCCATATCAATCGCTTTCTATAGTTTATATTTCCAAGATATTTTTTACGACACAACAACCATTCTTCTCGCGACAACCGCCCTCCAAACCTTTTTCTTCGGCCTCTTGGCTGAAATCATCGTTCATAACCGCAGATAAACTCCATGAAAATCCTGTTAATTAATCCTCCAACTTTTAATATGCTTCCAACAATGCTTCCCCGCTCTGTTGATGAAGCCCGCGGATACAATCCCCCTTTGGGGCTTTTATATTTAGCCGCCTATCTGCAAAAAAACAGCGAACACCAGGTTGAGATACTTGACTGCCAGGTGGAAGAATTGAATTACAAACAGATAGAAGAAAAAATAAAAGAAAACGCCCCAGACGCTATTGGATTAACCACGATGACTTTTACTTTGATTGATGTTCTTAATATCGTTAAAATAGCGAAAAAAATAAATCCCGAAATCAAAACAATCTTAGGCGGTCCGCATGTTGATATTTATCCCGAAGAAACAATCAATCAACCCGGTGTTGATTATTTGGTTTTAGGAGAAGGTGAAAAACCATTAAAGGGCTTGCTGGATAATATAAATTCTCTTAATAATTTACGGCAAGTTAAAGGCGTTGTTTTTAAGGATAATAATAAAATAGTTAATACCGGACGAGCTGAATTAAATCAAGATTTAGATTCCCTGCCTTTCCCCGCCCGCCGCTTAACACCCTACCAAAAATATTCTTCTGTTCTAAGCAAAGTCAGCCCCGTCACAACCATGTTTACTTCGCGAGGATGCCCTTACAAGTGCCTCTTCTGCGACCGCCCTCATTTAGGAAAATTTTTCAGAGCCCGTTCCGCTAAAAATGTGGTTGATGAAATGGAAGAATGTCAAAAAATGGGCATCAAAGAAATACTTATCTACGACGACACTTTTACCGTCAAACGGCAAAGGGTCATAGATATTTGTTTAGAAATTCAAAAAAGAAATTTGAAAATAGATTGGGATGTCCGCGCTAGAGTGGACACAGTAGACAAAGAACTTCTTGAAATAATGAAAGATAGCGGCTGCCAAAGAATTCATTATGGCGTAGAAGCGGGCACCCAAAAAATCCTTAATGTTTTAAGAAAAGGAATTACTTTAGAACAGGTTGAAAAAGCATTCAAGTTGAGTAGAAAAATCGGACTTGAAACCCTCGCCTATTTTATGATTGGCTCGCCGACCGAGACAAAAGAAGATATTTTAGAAACAATTAAATTTGCCAAAAAAATTAATCCTGATTTTACCCACATTACCATTACCACCCCCTTCCCCGCCACCGATTTATATCGCATGGGGCTAGAACAAAAGATTTGGCCTAATGACCACTGGCAAAAATTCGCCGAACGCCCGCGCGCCGATTTTCTCCCCCCTGTTTGGGAAAAAAATCTGAATAAAGAAGAACTGGTCTCGCTCAACCAAAAAGCGTATCGCGCTTTTTACTTCCGACCAAAATACCTTCTCAAAAGATTATTTAAACTAACATCCCTTGAGGAATTAAAAAGAAAAAGCAAAGCCGCCTGGGGAATGCTAAAAATATAATGAAAAAATATTCTTTTTTAATCGGCATCATAATTTTTATTTTAATAATCGCCCGATTAGATTTCCGCGAACTGATTATTGTTTTAAGCGATATCAATTATTTTTATCTTTTTTTAGGGTTTCTGTTGTTGTTTCCTATAATAACGACCAAAGTTTATCGTTGGAATTATTTAATGAAAAAGCAGAATATTAATTATTCTTTTAAGGAAGCTCTTTTAATGTACGGTTCTGGAATGTATATAGGAATTATTACGCCCGGCCGCGTAGGCGACTTTACCAAAATCGCTTATTTAAAAAACGACCATTGCTCTTTGGGAAAATCGGCCGTAAGCGTTATTTTAGACCGAGTGTTTGATTTGCTTTTTTTAGCGATATTCGGTTATCTGGGTCTTTTTTTATTTTTTTCGCTTTTTAAGAATCTTATTTTTATATTAACTTTCATTTTAATTTTTGGTTTAATTTTATTAATTATCTTTTTAAGGACTGACTCCCATAAAACGCTTCTTAAAAAAATGTTTAATTTAATAGTTCCCGTTAAATATCAAAATTCATGGAGAGTCAATTTACGGGACTTTATTAACGGATTAAAGGTTTACAAAGTTTATAATTATCTGTTTGTCTTTTTAATCACTGGTTTTTCTTGGTTGATTTATTATTTCCAAACATTTCTTTTGATTAAAAGCGTTCATATTAATAACATTTCTTTTCTGTACGCGTCTGTCGCCATAAGCATCGTCGGATTAGCCGGTCTTTTGCCTATTTCAATTTTGGGGGTGGGCACCCGAGAAGCTATTTTAATTTTGCTTTTTTCGTTTTTTTCCATTAGTCAGGAAACAACTGTCAGTTTTGCTCTTTTAACCTTATTAATAGCCGTCTCAACTGGACTAATCTGCTCTATCTGCTGGTTGATTAAACCTATCCAGTTTTCTAAAATATGTTAAATAATCTCTCAAAAATACTTTGTTCGAAAGATTATAAAATTATAGATGGTGTTTTTGTTTTTGAGAAAGAAAAGATTAAAGAATACAAAATTCTTGAAAAAGCGCCATCCGACAATCCATTTAAATATTCTCTTCATTTTTGGCTTTATAAGAAATATTTAAGGAATTATTTAAAAGCAAAACCTAATGATTTAATCTTAGACATCGGTTGCGGAATAGGACACTCCTTGGATTATTTAAGCCGATTTTCAAATAATTTAGTCGGCATAGATACCGACCTGACTTCTCTGCTCTACGCGCGAAAAACAACTCAAGCCAAATATGTTTTAACCAAGGCGGAAAAACTACCATTCAAAGACAATACTTTCGACAAAATAATCAGTTTTAATGTTTTAGAGCATATTAATAATGACCAAGAAGCCATCAAAGAAATGAGAAGAGTCGCGAAAAACGGAGCAGAAATATTAATTTGGGTCCCATCTCTTGAAGGACCAAGAACAGATTCAAAATTAAAAAAATTAATGCACGAAGAAGAAAGTGGCGACGAAAAACATTTCAGAGATGGCTATTATATGAACGACCTTAAAAAACTTTTAATTAAAAATGGTATTGAAGTTATAAAGTCCCGTCATACTATATTTCTTTTTGCCGAACTTTTCACGGAACTGACTAAATTTTTTTATTCAAAGAAACAAAAAAAATACCAGCGTCAAACTGATATATTTAATGTCACGGAAAGCAAACTTTTTGCTTTTTACAAAACAATTATGCCCCTAATAGCGCGAGTCGCGTTATTAGAAGATTTTTTATTTTCTTATTCTAAAAAAGGACATGCCTTGGTGGTTAAAGGAATAGTTAATAAATAATTTACTTAACTAAATTCATTAGCCACCCCTTGTTCGCGGAAACTTCTATTTCTATTGGTTCAATTGAATTAGAAGCAATACTTATAACATCACTATAATTAGTGATTTTTTTATTTAATTCGTCGCTATATCCTAAAATATATTTCACTCCGAATTTTTCAAAGGCCTCGTTCAATTTGTTTTCTTCCAATAAATCCTCTACTGTTTTTTCTTGAAACGAAATAAGGGACTTATCTGTCATATAGTTCAAGTTATTTATTTCTGACGGATTTAAATTAACAGCAATAATATCTTCATCAGAAATATTCATCTTTTCTATCTCTTGAGCGTATGACTTAATTACTAAGTTAGTATTATGGTCATAAATATTATTCCAAACAACATGACCAACCAAAACAAAATTATACGAAACCAACATCACAATCACCGCATAGACAACAATTAATTTTTTGCCTTTTAATCCAAAATAATTTGCGATAGCTTCGGATAAAGATAATATTCCTAAGGTAATTAGTAAAGACAAAGCCCAGCCAAAATCCATTAAATGTGACCTGCTCACTAAAACAGCATATGAGAAAATAAGAATGGAGGAAATAATCCAATAGAAAATAAAATAATACAAATCCTTATTTTTTCTTCTAATCGCGGCTCCACCAATTAAAATTAGAAGAAAAACAAAAGCGCCGCCAATACCTTCTAATGAAAAGAATTTTGATATGTGTTTTGATAGCATCATTGTTCCAACCATTAATCTGTCAAACGGATTAATGCGGCCAAAAGCCAAATTGCTCATATTTTTTTTAAAGTATACTTCGCTTGATAAATCAAGTTCATTATTTTCTATTTGATTTTGAATGTTTCCTATAAATTCATCAAACTTAAAATGATAGGTGTATGGGTCAGGAAAAAGATGTCCGTATGAAGCAAAATCAGAGGATTTAGTTTCTTCCGATGTCTCCGTAAATAGAAGTTTTATATTCGTATTTTCTGTCGCGCTCGGCAGCCAAAAAACAGCGAAGATAATTACAAAAGGAATAAGAATATATGTTAGGGCTAATTTTTTTTTGTAAAACAATAAATAAAAGAATAAAAACGGAACAATCAATAAAAATGTCTCTTTAGACAATCCAGCTAAAGCCAAAAACACTCCCGAAATAACTAAATAAAAATAATTTTTATTTTCGTTTGTCCCTAAAAAGTAAAACAAGAAAAACAAAGATGAAAAGAATAAGGCAAACTCATAATTACCGAAATAATACGGCAATTGCCAATTAAATGGTATGAAAACATAAATTAGAGAAAAAATTAAAGCTGTTTTAATATTAAATAAATAAAGAACAACTATTGTGAATATTAATAAAGTTAAAGCATGGATAATAACAGATAACAACAGAAAACGACTCTCGCTTGGAAAACCCGTAAATTTAAAAACTTCAGCGTAAGAAAAAGAAGTCAGTTTGTTGCCAAATCTTGAAAGATGTCCTTCTTCTTCAACCAAATTTGAAGAAAGCAACACATTCAAATCATTCTCTATTGAAAAAGAATCAACCAAATAAAGGTTTCTGGCAATCAACGCGTTGGGAGAAACAGTGTAAGCCGTATATCCCTTAAATAAAGCTGGAGCGCGCCAAACAACCACTGCCGAAACAAACACGGCCGCCAAAAATAAGCCAACAAGTAAAAAATGTTTAATTTTGCTATTTAAAATTTTTTGTGACATTTTATTTTGTCGCTTTCTTTATTCCTTGAACGCGATAATAATCTAAAATTTTGACATAAATTATTTTGGGCAAGGGAATAAGCAACTTATCTAAAAAACAAATAATTTCGGTCGTTAAAAACATTATTGGCTTACTAAAAATAAGTTTTTTAAAAAATAATCTTATCGGATTCTTAGTTTCTTTATATTTAGACTTATATTCAAGTGCTGGGATTTTTTGAGCAAGAATAATAGATGATTGTCCTTTGTTAAACATTGTTTTTTGATAACTCTTAAAATTAATTGGATGATTGTGATAAGCGACTGCCTTTTTATTAAAAACTGTTCTCATCCCATTTTTAAATAATCTATATCCCAATTCTGAATCTTCGTAGGCGGCATACGGAAATTCTTCGTCAAATAATTCTGTTTTTTCTAAAAATTTTTTACGAATAGAAACATTAGAGGTATAAAAATATCCCCAATCAACATTGTTTTCATCGTTAATAGACGGATAAGCGAAATGATAATCGGTAATATATTTTCTAAAAGGAGTTATTCTGATTTGAGGCGCCCATTTAGTATAACCCAAAACTGATATATTCTCATTTGCTGTTCTGTGAATATTAATATGTTCCTCAAGTAAATTTTCTGAAGGAATTATGTCATCTCCTGTGAAAAAAATAATTTCGTTTTTTGCTTGTTTGATGCCAAGATTTCGAGCGCTGGCAGGACCTTTATTCTGTTGGAAAATATATTTTATTTTGAGAGACAAATTTATCCCTTTAACAACCTCCTCTGTCCCATCAGTGCTTCCATCGTCCACAATAATAATTTCAAAATTTTTGTATGATTGTCGAGAAAATGCTTTAAGCGTTTCAATTAAAGTATCTCTTCTATTGTAAGTTGGGATAACTACACTTAATTTCATTAATATTCACCTTTAATAATTTTGAAAATCATTTTTGGGCTTAAATAAATATTTGGAATTTGGTAGCATGAATGCGCGCAATAACATTCTTTTTTTCTAATTGATTTTCTCATTCTTTTTGCTTCTTCTGATTGCCAGATTTCAGTCAAATCATAATCAAATTCTCTTAAGTTGCCAATTTTTTTTCTGTTTTCGCAAGGGTAAACATTACCCAAGGCGTCAACCACTGGATAAAAAGCGGATATGCGGCAAGAGATAATTTGCTTTTTTTTTCTCAAAATATCCAAAGATAATCTGTGATAAATCGGAATAATCACTCTTTTATAAAAATTATTTTCGTTTTTATTTTCTTTTTTTAATATCTCTACAACTTGGGCAAATTTGTTCAAATCCGCTTCCTTTACTTTACTTTGATTATAATCCCCTCTCAATAACTCTAATCCGCCATAAATATCCGCCTCTGGTAGATTGTTTTCAACATATTTTACTAAATCAACAACTTTATCAATGTTTAAGTTAAAAACCGTCGTACATATTCTTAATCTTAATTTTGAATATTTTTTCTTTAATTTAGACAGCCCCCTATAGGTTTCCAAGAATTTTTCAAAATTACCTTCAATTCCCCTAATTTTATCATGGTCCTTGCCAATGCCATCCAATGACAATCCAATCTTAACTCCGCCCTTAAATCTATTTAATATTTCCTCTGTTTTGGTTAAAATTTTATCAACCGATAAACAGTTGGTCGGAATAGCCACCATCTTAATATTGTTGTTTCTATTAAAACAACCAACGATTTCCACTAAATCATCCCGTAAAAATGGCTCGCCGCCCCCGATAGTTACGGTATGCAAATCACCCAATTTTTTAGTAAATTTTTCTATCTCTTTTAGGGTCAACTCTTTATCTATGTCTTTGTTTAAAATTTTCCAATTAAAACAAGTAACACAACGAGAATTGCAAACATTAGTTATTTGAAAAATCAAACTATAAAAAGGTTTGGATCTCCCAGGCAAAGACCTCAAAAAAAACTTTATATAATCTGGATTATTTTTATAAAAACTTAACAATGGTCTAAAATTCATAAATGCGCTTTTTAATTATTTTTAACATATACCACGGCGTCCAAACAAGAACCGTCCACAAAAATTGAGGAGTAAAAATGAAAACGAATCTAATTAAAAAAGTAATCTTATACTTAAAATTAGCATGTCTTATATAAAAGATAAAGCGGTTTCTGTAATGCCTATATTTTTGTCCATTAACATTAGACAAATATCGTCTAATTATTTTTAGGTAAATTTTAATTCTTGCGATTATTTTTTTATTCTCAATCTGCGACATTAAATCATCTAAAAAAACATGACTAGCCGTAGCTGACTTAATGTGCCAAACGCCACCAAATGGAATATAGAGAACTTGATAGCCGGCTTTTTTTGCTTTTTGACACCAATCAGCATCTTCATAAAAAGCAAAGAACACATCATCTAATAATCCAATCTTATCCACTACTTCTTTTTTAATCATTAATGAACAACCCGTAATAAAATCGACTTCTTTTTTTGAATCGCCTATCAATTCTTTGTCTGTTAATCCTCTGCCCAAATGGAAACTATCGCTCTTTGCCCAATCTATTTTCCCGCCAGCAAACCAAATTTCATTTGGCTTGTCCATGAAGTATATTTTTGGACCAACGATGCCCATCTCCGGCGAACTTTCTAACTCCCCAACCAAAACCTCAATTAGTTTTGAATGAATTTTTGTGTCATCATTCAATAAAAAAAGAATTTCTCCTTCTGCCTGTTTTATTCCTTCATTATTACCCCCTGTAAAACCTAAGTTTTTTTCTTTTTTAATCAACCTGACTTCTGGAAATTTTTTACTAATCAATTCTGGCGTTCCATCTTTTGAACCATTATCAACCACGATAATTTCATAATTTGGATAAGTTGATTTAAGAACCGATTCAAGACAATCAGAGACATGCCGGATGCCATTCCATGTGACAATAATAATGGATACTTTAGGATAATTTTTCATTTTTAAAAATATTTCTAACAACAAAAAGATGTAACGCCAAAAAGAAAGCAGAACAAAAAATTAAGGATAAAATCACGGCCATTAGAGCGCTATAAATTTTCACTAAAATAAATATCAACAAAGCCATTACCGCCACATGGAAAATATTGAGTATAATGGAAATTTTCATTTTATTGACCGTTCTATAAAAAGCGCTCAAACCGACGCTAAAACCGGAAAAAATAATTAAAACAGCCAAATAATACACTATCTGGATACTGTGAATATACTCCATCCCATAAAAAAATTTAATTAGATAAGGAGCTAAAATAATAAAAGGAATAATCAACAGAGCAGAGATAAAACCCGAATAAAAAACTGTTTTGTAAAAATGGTTTTTTAGAGTTTGTAAATTATATGTCTTAGATTTCGGCAATTGAACAGTCAAAAGACGAGCAACTGGCTCCAAAAGCATTGAGGGAATAGCAATATATCCAAAAGCAATTTTAAAATAACCTACTTCCTGAACAGAAGCAAAAATACCTAAAAATATAACTGGCAAAATAGAAATAAGATTACCTATATTCTTATCCAAGGCAATTGAAAAACCAAAATTAAAATATTTCTTTAATCTTATTTGCTTGAAATTAGAAAATATTTGTCTAAAGGTTGGTAAAAGCTCGTCTTTCTTAATTAACGAAAAATAATAGATGATAGATAAAATAAAAAGAACAAGAGCAGATATAAAATTACCCCAAACCACTCCAAGCAAACCCCAGCCCAATAAAACAAAAACGATGGGCAACAAACTATAAATGAATTTATTAAAGGTCTCTAAAATTGTTAACTCTTTAATTCTGCGAAGAACCTGTAAAACAATTATAAGAAAATTATAAATAACACTCAAAAAAGTAGCTAATAAAACCATTCTTGCCCAATGGCCTATCTGACTATTATGATAAAGCAAATTAGTTAAAAAGGGGGCTAAAAAAACGCTTAGTATCCCTACCGCGCCAACAGCCAAAAGAGTAATTTTTAAAAAATAAGTCAGAACATTCTTAATTTCCTGTTTATCCTTTTTAGCATAGACCCCAGCCAAAAGCGTCAAACCAGCATACATTCCGCCCCAATTCATAAAAATTCCAACTAAACCAACAAAAGCAAAAATCAAGCCGTAAATTCCATATAATTCAGGACGCAACAAACGAGCCAAAACAACAGAAGTAGATACGCTCAGAAGAATAGAAAAAAACTTACCCACCTGCAAAATACCGACATCTTGGACAAATGATATTTTAGTAAAATCTTTAAATTTAGAAATCATTTTTCGGTCTTCATTAAATTACTTTCCACAGAAAATATCCTTCTTTTTCAAAAATTAATTCAAATAAATCAGGTCTTCCTTTTATTGTGTTAAAAAAATCTTGCCAAAAAGAACGATGCGCGTTTTCGGTGATATATTTAATATCATTTTTTTGGAAAAGATCATAAATTTCTTGAGCCGTTAAACTGTTGCAAGGCCGCAAATCATTAGTAACGCGGTAAAGAGTGTGACTATCCGGACCAACTACCTTGTAATTATGGTACCACGCCAAATAAGTGGGGAAAGCCACATAAATATAAAAATCCTTATTATCACCCTCTATTTCTTTAATTTGACTGGCGACTTCGGGCAAAATGCCATACGCTTCCATTTTAGGAAAAACAAACTGCTTATGATTTATAAAAAACATTAAAGCCAACCCAAAAGTATTGATAATTAACAAAATAACAATATATCCGATAACTAACTTTCGTAAAAGTATCCCTTCAAATCGCTGTAAATATCTCCAAGTTAGAATAACAAGAATTAAAAATAAAATAGGCAGCCAAATATTGAGCCAACTAATTTGAATTGTGCTTATAGTAACTAAATAAGAACAAAATATCAACAAAAAGAGATATGAACAATATTTCTTTTTAGACAATAAAAAATAAAAAAAGAGCGACAACACTATTGCCATAGCCAACCTGTGTTCGTAGATGAATTGGCTGAAAACAAAAAAAATGTTTAATGATTTTTCGAAAAGAGCGATAAAATAACTTTTAGATGAATATACCTCCGTTCTTAATATCCCCAAAAGCGCCAAAAAAAAGAAAAAAGACGAAAGAACTCTTGATTTAAGATGTTCTATGCCAATTAAGCCATAAATTACTAAAATCCCTAAAACTGGATACAAATAACGAGTAATCGCGCCTGGGGCAAGAAAAAAGAAATTTGTTAAAAATAAAAATAGCAAAATTAGAAACATATATTGAATTTTCTTCTTTTTCCAAAATCCATAAAAAGAAAAAAGAACAAAAGGAAAAACAAACAAAAATTCCTTGGCAATAAATCCAAATCTAATAAATATATTATTAAAAGAAGACGGGGTGTATAGAGCATACGACGCGCTCGCGGCTTTAATCAATTCATAATACCGCCCTCTAAATAATTCGTTAAAAAAGGCCGCCATCGGATTATCGTAAATAATATAATTTCTAGCAAGCCAAAAAATAATTGGCAAGAAAATGAAAACAGAATAAGACCAGAAATACTTTCTAATTGCTTTGTCTTTAATGATTATTAGAAGTAACGGCAATACTAAAAACAAACCAGTAAATTTTGAAGCAATAGCTAAAACCGAACTAAAAAGCATTAAAAAGAAATAAAATAAATTATTGCTTTGTTGATACTTTTCTAAATAATAGAAAAAAGCAGTAAAGAAAAATATAATTAGCGGTTCTTGAATGAGATCCCATCCGTATTTTATTGTCACAGGATTAACCAAAAAAAGCAGAACAACAAAAATAAGATATTTTTTAGTTATCCCACTTTCTCGCGCCCATTGATATAACAAAAGAGCCGTTGCCGCCATAAAAAAAAGTGGCACAGCAAAGACAAAGATTTCTTTAAACGGCAAAAAAACAAAAACTGTTGCGAACAAAAGCGGCAAGAACGGCATCCGACAATTTATAAAAGAGGGGATATTCAATAAAAAGTCCGGCATTTTACCTTGTAAAACAATTTCCCTTGCCCAAGGCAACCAATAATTCAAAGCATCTCCGGTAAAATATCCCTTAAACAAGAAAAAACCAATAAATAGTAACGGAACGAAAATAAAAAAATAAAGATAATATTTAGAAAATACAATCCGGCGGTGAAAAACAAAAACAAAAAAAACAGCTACCAAAAAAACCGCGCTTATCCAGTATTTATTAAATAAGCCCGACAAACTTAGAAACAACAAAACAGAAAAAAGATAATAAGACAAAACAACAATTAGATCTATAAGATCAATTTTAATTGTTTCCGAGAAATATTTTTTTATTTTATCCATTGTTTCATCTCTTCTTATTCTAATTGAATTGTGGACAAAAAGCCAGAAAACAGATAGAATGGGATAAGAGTGAATTTAATAATTATGAACCCTTTCGTAATCATTCCGGCTTGCAATGAAGAGAAAACCATATCTCAAGTTATTGAGGGGGTTAGAGAATATACTGAAAATATTATTGTTATTGACGACGGATCAAATGATAGCACTTATGAATTGGCTCGCAAATCAACCCAAAACATTCAAAACGCCGTTGTCTTAAGACATAATGTCAATTTAGGAAAGGGCGCCGCGCTGAAAACAGGATGCCAAGCGGCAATTCAATTAGGTTCCGAGGTAATTGTTTTAATAGACGCCGATGGTCAGCACTCTCCTGCAGACATACCAAATTTGGTCAAGAAACTACAAGAAGAAAAATTAGATATTGTTTTTGGGTCAAGAAAAATCAATAGAGAAATTCCTTTTGTAAGGTTTTTAGGAAACAGATTTTTAACTAAATCAATAAACTTCCTTTCATGTGTGTCAATAACTGATACTCAATCAGGATTTAAAGCATTCAGGTCTGAAATTTACCCAAAGATCGCATGGACATCAAGTGATTATAGAGCTGAAACAGAAATGATTATTAATGTAGGGAAAAATAATTTAAAATACGGGCAAACACCAATTCAAACAATTTACAAAAACGCTCATAAGGGCGCGACTATTATTGACGGGATAAAAATATTTTTTAATCTTTTGAAGTGGAAGTTATAATTTTATGATTTTAGGAATTCAAATTATAGGAATCATTTTCGGCCTTTTAATGATTTATTTTAGTTTTCTGCATTATAAGCGCCAAGAATTTAGCAAGATTCAATTTTTGTTTTGGGAGATTGTTTGGGGCGTATTTATCTTAATTGTTGTTTTTCCAAAAATAACCAATGGCATTGTTCATAAAATGGGCGTAAATAGAGCGATGGATCTGCTAACAATTTTAGGGCTTATGTTTATCACCTTTATGACTTTCTATAATTACACTTCAATTTATAGGCTTAAACAAAAATTAGAAGAAAAAGTCAGAAAAGAAACCTTGAGAGAATTAGACAAATGAAAATTTTATTACTTAATCCGCCCTTTAAAAAAAGATTTTCTAGGACATCTCGCAGTCCGTCCGTAACCAGAGGTGGAACAATTTATTATCCATTTTGGCTGGCCTACACGGCCGGCGTTCTTGATAAAGAAGGTTTTGATCTGACTATTATTGACGCTCCTGCCGAAAATTATAACTTAAGCCATGTTTTAGAAAAAACAATAAAATTTCAGCCGCAATTAATAGTAATTGACACAAGCACGCCAAGTATTTTTAACGATATTAAAGTAGCGGAGCGCTTGAAAAAACTCCTGCCCAACGCCTTTATTGTTCTAGTCGGCACGCACCCGTCTGCCGTTCCAGAAGAAACCTTGGGTTTTAGCAACAAAATAGACGCTGTCGCTAAAGGAGAATACGATTATACGATTAGAGATTTGGCTTATTGTTTAAAAAACAAAGATGGATTAGAAAAAGTTGACGGTTTAATCTTCAGAAAAAACAGCCAAATAATCATCAATCAGCCACGAATCTTAATCGAAAATCTTGACGAAATCCCCTTTGTTAGTCAAGTTTATAAAAAATACTTTAATATTAAAAAATATTTTTTCGCCGCTTCTGATTACCCTTTTGTTATGATGATTACCGGCAGAGGATGCCCTTTTCGCTGTTTTTTTTGTGTTTATCCGCAAACATTTCATAGTAGAAAATATCGCTTTAGAAGCCCTGAAAATGTAGTTAAAGAATTTGAATATATTGTTGAAAATCTTCCAGAAGTAAAAGAAATAGGCATTGAAGACGATACCTTTACAGCTGATCGCAAGAGAACAGTTAAAATTTGCCAACTACTTATTGAAAGACAAATTAAAATGAAATGGTATTGCAATGTCCGAGCCGACTTGGATTTAGCAACAATGAAATGGATGAAAAAAGCCGGATGCCATTTGCTGACGATCGGTTTTGAAAGCGGGAATCAAAATGTTCTTAATAATATTCATAAAGGAATAACCATAGAACAAATCAAGGAATTTACTAAAAACGCAAGAAAAACAGACATTTTAGTTCATGGTTGTTTTATGGCTGGCAATCCAGGAGAGACAAAAGAAACATTAGAAGAGACATTAACCCTCGCTAAGGAAATAAATTGCGACAGTATGCAATTTTATCCCTTGATAGTTTACCCGGGAACCGAAGCGTATCAATGGGCAAAAGAAAATAAATATTTAATCAGTTCAGATTATAGACAATGGGCAACTAAAGAAGGGATGTACAATTGCATTCTTAATTTCCCCCACTTAAGCTCTCAAGAAATTCTTAATTACTGCAACCGAGCGACAAGAGAATATTATTTAAGGCCTGCCTATATTTTAATGAAAATCAAACAGATGATTCTCCATCCTCAAGAAATTGGAAGGACGATAAAGTCAGCTAAAACATTTTTTAAATACCTATGATTCAAGCAGTTATTCTCGCGGGAGGCAAGGGTACGCGACTTAACGCAAAAACTAAAAAAATCCCCAAACCGATGATAAAAATCGGTTTTTTACCTGTGTTAGAACACCAAATTAACCTGCTCAAAAGATATGGTATAAAAGATATTTTTATTTTAACCGGTTACTTGTCGGAAGTTATTGAAAATCATTTTGAAAATAAAAAATTCCCGGGCATAAAAATCACTTGCCTTAAATCAGATGAAAACATTGGACCAGCCGACAGAGTTAAATCAGCTGAAAATTACTTAACTGATGATTTTCTTGTTTTTTACGGAGATGTTATGTTGGATATGGATTTGAAAAAATTGCTTGATTTCCACAAAAGCAAAAATGGAATTGCTACTTTAACAATCCATCCAAACGATCATCCCTATGACAGCGATTTAGTTGAAATAGATAATAACCAACAAATCGTCGCATTTCACTCAAAACCGCATCAGCCAGGAAAATATTTAAGAAATCTCGATAACGCTTGCGTTTATATATTTTCTAAAAAAATATTCAAATATCTTAAACCTCAAAAAAATACTATCTTAGACTTCGGTAAGCATATTTTCCCAAAAATATATAAAAAAGAAAAACTTTTCGGCTATAATACACCAGAATACATTAAAGATATGGGAACTCCAGAACGGTTAAAACAAGTAACCAAGGATTATTTAAGCGGAAAAATTAAAAGATTGAATATAAAGAATAAAAGAAGGGCTATTTTTTTAGATAGAGATGGAGTCATTAATTATGACCCTGATAATTTGTCAGACATAAATGACTTTAAACTTTTATCAGGCGCGGCAAAAGCCACTAAGTTAATTAACTCATCCGAGTATTTATCTATTTTAGTCACAAACCAACCGATGGTCGCTAAGGGGTTTATTACTTTTAAGGATTTAGAACAAATACACAAAAAAATGGAAACTCTTTTAGGAGAAAAAGGAGCGAAATTAGACGGTATTTATTTTTGCCCCCATCATCCAGAAAAAAACTTTCCTGGTGTTCCTAAATTAAGAATTAAATGCGATTGCAGAAAGCCGAAACCAGGAATGATTTTCAGGGCGCGAAAAGATTACAATATTGATTTAAAAAAATCTTGGATAATTGGAGATTCCCAAAGAGATATAGAAGCGGGAATAAACGCTGGCATTAAAACAATATTGGTTAAAAAAAACCAAAGAAAATTTGAAGAATGCCAAATAAAGACAAAAAGAACAAACAATATTTATTCAGCGGTTAGATATGTATTAAAATGATAATTTCCAAGACGCCATTAAGAATCAGTTTCGTGGGGGGAGGAACTGATTTAGAAGCATTTTACAAACATCATTATGGCATGGTGGTTAACGCCGCGATTAATAAATATATCTATATTTGCGTCCATAGACATTTTGACGGAAACAAATTTTTGCTCAAATATTCAAAGATAGAAGAAGGGTATGATGTTAATAAAATAAAGAACAACCTCATCAGGGAGGCCATGAAATTGACCAAGGTAAGCGGAGTGGAAATTGTTTCTATGTCCGATATGCCCGTCACGGGCACAGGGTTGGGGTCTTCAAGCAGTTTTATTGTGGGCGTCCTCAACGCTTTGTACGCTTATAAAGGCGAATATAAATCGCCTGAAGAATTAGCAAGGGACGCCTGTAAAATAGAAATTGATATATTAAATAATCCTATTGGAAAGCAAGACCAATATATCGCCGCTTACGGCGGTTTAAGATCTTTTACATTTCACAAGAACGGACAAGTAAAAATGAAAGAAATTGTATTAAATAAAAATCAAAAAAAAGAGTTGGACTCTAATCTGCTTTTGTTTTATACTGACAAGACAAGAAAGGCGAATAGCATTTTAAGCAAGCAAAAAGACAAAACGGAAGAAAAAATAAAGTCCCTTCTTAAAATGAGAAATTTGGCAAAAACAATGAAAGAGTGTATGGATAATTGTCAATTAGATAAATTTGGAGAATTATTGCGTCAAAATTGGATAGAAAAAAGACAATTAGTTGACGGCATAACCGACTCAAAAATAGATTATTACTATCAAAAAGCCATAGACAACGGAGCTGTTGGCGGGAAGTTATGCGGCGCGGGAGGAGGCGGGTTTTTGCTTTTCTATTGCGAAAAAAATAAGCAAAATCGCCTCCGAAAAGCGTTAAGCGACTTAGAGGAAACACCGTTTAGTTTTGAACTAAACGGGAGCAAAATAATACACGATATATTATAATTAGATAATTTACTTAAAAAAATGAAATTATTTTTAGTGATGCCACCAATTGCTATATCTAAAGGTTATTACTCAACTAATAGTGATTTTGAGTTTCCTGTGTCTCTCTGCTATATAGCTGCTTTAATGGAAAAAAATGGTAAAAAAGTTAAAGTTTTTGATGGTCGCTTATCCCAAAATTTAGAAGAAGAATTCTCTAATTTACTTGATAAGAATAATTTTGATGTTATAGGCTTTAGTACGGTTACTCCTTCTATCACAAGCACTATGAGATTGGCAGCATTAGCTAAACAAAAAAACCCCTGTATTATTACGATTATTGGAGGGGCTCATCCTACGGTGGTTGGACCTAAAGTATTAGAACAATTCCAAGATATTGATATTGCAGTCTTTGGAGAGGGCGAACAAACCGTAATAGAACTTTTGCAAAATTTAGAAGAAAAAAAGCCATTGGAAAAAGTTTGTGGAATAGCTTTTCGAAAAGATTCAAAAATAGTGCAAACCGGCAAACGAGAGCTAATTAAAGATTTAGATGCTCTTCCTTATCCAGCTTACCATATGGTAGATCTTTTAAAATATGGAACTAATCCCGGATTGTTTTTTGAAAAACCAATAATTGCAATAATTACTTCTCGAGGATGTCCTTTTGACTGTAATTTTTGCGCTGATACACTTATATGGCAAGGCAAGGTTCGCTTCCGTAGTGCTCAAAAAGTAGTTGACGAGATGCAGCTTTTGGTAAAAGAATATGGAGTTAAAGAGATAAAGTTTTTTGATGATACATTTACGATAAATAGAAAGCGGGCAGTAGAAATTTGTAATGAAATTTTAAAGAGAAAGCTAAATGTAATATGGAGATGTGCTTCTAGGGTAGATGCAGTTGATCTTGAATTGCTGAAATTGATGAAAAAAAGTGGATGTTGTAGTATCTCTTTTGGTCTTGAGTCTGGAAGTGACGAAATTTTAAAAAGGATGAATAAAAGAACAACCACTCAACAAGGAAGAGTTGCTGTAAAATTAGCTAAACAGGCAGGCTTATATGTAAACGGTCTTTTTATGTTAAATTATCCTGGAGATACCATAGAAACCACTGAACAGACAATACGTTTTTCCCGAGAATTAGATCTTGATTATGCTGGTTTTAATCTAGTTATCCCACATTTTGGCACCAAAATGTATAAAGAAATAAAAGACAACTATAGAGTAGAGCCAAAAGTATGGGACAACCCTGATGCACCTTTGGGTAACCAAATTTATTTTTATCAAGATTCTTTGCCATCAGATTACTTAATAAAGGCTTATCGGAGAGCAAGTTTAGGGTTTTATATGCGACCAAAGATAGTTTTTAAAAGTCTATTACGAATTAAAAATTTTGCAATGCTAAAAAGTTATATCATTGGCGCATTACAGTTACTTAAGCTTCGGGCTAAAAAAAGCAATTAATACAACAATACACAATGAACAATGAAAAAATTAACCGAAAATTACTTCAGTGAAATTAAGCAAACGCTGGATAAAATACCTCTTAAAGATATAGAAAAATTTGCTTCAACGCTTTATAATGTCTATCTAAAGGGAGGACATATTTTTATTATGGGCAACGGAGGAAGCGCTTCAACCGCCTCGCATTTCGCTTGCGATTTAAGCAAGGGCGTTTTATCTCCGAAAAATCATAAAAAGATTAAAAGATTAAAAGTAACATCTTTAACGGACAACATGGCAACCATTACCGCGTGGAGCAATGATCTTAGTTATGAAAAAATTTTTTCGGAACAATTAAACAACTTGTCGCGCGAAGGCGACGCGGTCATAGGAATTAGCGCTAGTGGCAATTCCCCTAATATTATAGACGCCATAAAAACAGCGAAAAAGAAAAAAACGATTACTCTTGGTTTGGCTGGATTTAATGGAGGAAAATTGGCTAAAATGGCTGATATTTGTATCACAGCAAAAGTAGATAAATATGATATCGCGGAAGATATTCATTTAATGTTGGCGCACATTATTACCCGACATTTTTTTAATTTAATAAATAAAAAAAATTATGAGTAAAGAAAACACAAAAGAAGGATGGGGAGGACATTGGGGTTCTAAAGATGTGATTAAAAGATTAAAAGAAGCAAATACGGCATATCCAGAAGTTGTTAAATTGCTTCTAAATTTAAGCGATGAAAATTCAAATTGTATTGAACTCGGCTGTGGCAGTGGAACTTACGCCATTGAATTATTAGCCAATAACAGAAAATGCATCGCCTCGGATTTTTCCGAAGACGCGTTAAAATTAACTAAAAAAAGAGGATTGAAACTTCATAATATAGATGTCCCAACCCAATTGATAAATATATATAATATCCCCTATCCTGATAATTCGTTTGATTTAATTTTCTCTGATGGGGTTATTGAACATCTTGATATTCCAAAAGCGTTAAAAGAGATGAAAAGAGTATTAAAACCAAACGGATGGATGATCGCGAAAGTCCCTAGTGGGTCTCTATTGTATAGAATTATTTTCCATTTATTAAGTCCAATAGAAAATCGTCCTTATGAAGCATGGTTTTGTAAAAAAGATTGGCAAAAGTTAGTCGTTAACGAAAATTATCAAAATGTTGATATTTCTAAATGCGGTAGCGTTTTGACAGGATTCGCAATGAGGATTCATAAAATGAAAAATCTATTGAGTCGCTTACCATCTATCGGAAGAATCTATTTTCTAATTAAGGCGCAAAAATAATTATGAAAATATTGATTGTTTGGCCAAATATTGAAAGCAATGCCCGTTACGAAGTTAATATGGGTATTTGTTTAATTTCTTCAATCTTAAAAAAGGCGGGACATCAAACTCTTTTTTTTAATCCAAATACTTTCTCTAAAAAAGAATTTATTTCAATAATCAATAGATTTAACCCTGACTTGGTTGGTTTTTCGGTTACCACTCATCAATTTAAATACGCTATTGAATATGCGAAAGTTGCGAAACAAACCAGAGATGTCCTTACAATTTTCGGCGGTTTTCATCCAACTCTTTCTCCTGAAAGCGCGATATCAAACCCGTATGTAGATATTGTTTGTCGAGGCGAAGGCGAATTCGCTGTCCTTGAATTAGTCAACGCCTTGGAGAAAAAAGAAGATTACACAAAAATTCCTAATCTTTGGGTCAAAAAGAACGGAAAAATTATCAAAAATAATTTACGCCGATTAGTAGAAAACCTTGACTCGCTCCCCTTCCCCGACAGAGAGTTTATTAATCAAGAGGAAATCCTTAAAAATAATGGCTTCCGCTTAGACATAGCCATCGGACGCGGTTGTCCTTATAATTGTCCTTACTGCTGTAATTCGGCTCTTCGTAAAATTTACCAAAATAACGGACAATTTATCCGCTTAAGAAGCGTGGATAATGTTCTAACTGAGTTAAACAATATTTTAAAAAAATATCGCGTTAATGAAATTCATTTTCAAGACGATATGTTCTTACTTAACAAAGAATGGATAAGAGAGTTTGCGGATAAATATTCCGCAAGCTGCCAAATCCCATTTCATATTAGCGCGAGAATCGAACATATTGACGAAGAGGCGGTAAAATTATTAAAAAGGGCCAATTGTGTGAGTGTCACCGTGGGGGTAGAAAGCGGAAATGAATGGCTTAGAAAAACAATTCTCAACAAAAAAACAAGCAACGAAGAAATATTAAAAGCCAGGGCATTATTAAAAGATGCTGGTATTAAAATTTGTTCTTTAAATATGGTTGGCATTCCCGAAGAAACACCAGAGATGATTAGAGAAACGATAAACTTCAATAAGAAATTAGATCCCGATTGGTTGGCTTGTTCTATTTTTTCTCCATACCCAGGAACAGATCTCTATAATCTTTGCAAAGAAAAAAAATTTATTAAAAAAGATTTTATGCATTTTTCCTCAAGTTATTTGAATGAAAAAAGCGCTTCAATTTTAAAATTGCCAACAATCTCGGAAAAGGAAGTTATCACTGGCCACCGCCAATTTATGAATTTTGCCATTAAAAAATATATTGAAGAAAAATATCCGCTATTGCTTCCTTTTTTTATTATCATTTCTCCGTTGTTAAAAACGCCATTAAGGGGATATATTATTAAAGTTGGAACATTTTTAATTTTTGACAAAGGCATATTTAGAAAAAAAGCGAATAATTCTTAAAAATATATGAAAACGCGCTTGAATGGAAATAAAAAAAACGCAAAAGTTCTTTTAGTCCAACCTAATTATTCCCAGCAAAAAAAATATACGAGATACAGTATTAGTCCGCCATTGGGACTGGCGTATATCGCGGCTACTTTGGAAAAAAATGGAATATGTGTTGAAATACTTGACGCTAATGCGTTGAATTTAAGTGTTCAAGATGTTGTCCGGAAAGTAAAAGAAATTCAAGCCGATATCGTTGGCGTAAGTATTTTAATGACTGGATATAAATACGGCGTAGAAATCGCGAGGAAAATTCCAAAAAATATTTTATCTGTTTGCGGAGGAGCTTATCCAAGCAGTGTTCCAGAACAAATCATAAAAGATGGCTTTGATATTGCCGTTAAAGGAAGAGGGGAGCAGCCGATGTTGGACTTGGCTTTAGGCAAAAAAATAGAGGATATTCCTGGTATATATTATCAAAAAGATAAAAAAATAAACCATAATCCTCCGCATGCCGCAAATAACCTTAAATCAGACCCCTTGCCCTTGCCTGCCAGACATTTATTAATTAATAACGGAGTAAATTTACCCTACCAGTTGGCTGGAACAATGTACTTCCCTTGGTCGCCTATATTTACAAGTATCGGATGTCCTTACCAATGTTATTATTGTAGCAAGCAAGTTTTTGATAGATTTATGCCCAGAAGTCCAGAAGATATTTTCAATGAGATAGAATTTTTAGTAAAACAATATCAAGTAAAAGAAATTGATGTTTATGATGACTGTTTTAATGCCGACATTAATAGAGCCGAAAAAATTCTTGATTTGATTATTAAAAGCGGATTAGATATAAAACTACGATTTCCAAATGGAATTAGAGCGAATAATGTTAATGAATTATTCATTAAGAAAATGAAAAAAGCCGGTTGCGTCGAGATAGCCTACGGTATTGAATCTGGGAATCAAGAGGTCTTAAACAAAATACCAAAAGCGCTCTTATTGGAAGATGTGAGAAAAGCAGTTCAATACACTAAAAAAGAAAATATTTTAACTATTGGTTTTTTTATTTTAGGTCTCCGCGGAGATAACGAAAAAAGTATGCAAGAAACAATTGATTTTGCTAAAGAACTTAGCGTAGATGTCCCATTTTTTAGCATCCTTACTCCATATCCAGGAACGCCGCTTTGGAAAACAATTGAAGAAAATGGAGAATTCCTAATTGAAGACTATGACGACCTTCATCAAAGCAGCGGAAAAATGATTTTTTCCCATCCTGATTTTCCATCACCCGAGTTGGTTGAAAAAATGTATAAAAAAGCGTATCGCGAAATATATTTTTCATTTAAATATATATTTCAAACTATATCAAAATTAACACGGAAACAATTCGTCTTAGGTGTTAAAGGATTGCCAAGCATAATTAAAAATTCTTTTTAAAAACCAATGAATAAAATTTATTACTTAATTTATCGAATCGGACTTACTTTTAAATATGGTTTCTTATGGAGAAAACCATTCTTTTTAGCAAAAGCGATAAAAAATACTCTTCTTCACCGATTAAATTTAAAAAAAACATTTACTTTGCGCTCTTTATGTTTGGCTATCACTTATGCCTGTAATTACAATTGCCCTTACTGTCTTACTAGGGAAATGATGAAAAAAAGAGGCAAGGAAGAATTTTTAAAGTTGACTGACTATAAAAGAATCTCCAAAGAAGCAAAAAAAATGGGGGCTATCTCTTACGCCTTTCAAGGGGGAGAAATTTGGCTTCGTAAAGATTTTAGAGAAATTATTCAGGCCTTTGAACCAAAAAAAAATTACATAACTATTACTACTAATGGAACCTTTCTTAATGAAAAAGAAATCCAAAAATTGGTAGATTTGAAAATTGATAAGATATTATTTAGTTTAGAAAGTGGCTTGCCTTATGAACATGATAAGGCAGTCCATCAACCTGGAGCCTACGATGCTATTATGAAGGTCATCAATCTCACCTTAAAGAATAAAATAAAGGTTGGAATTAATTTAACTTTATCAAAAAGAAACCTTTATTCTGAAGGATTTAAAAAGCTAATAGAATTTTGCGATCAACAAAAAATACTCTTAAACATTATTTTTGGCTGCGCTTTGGGTAATTGGAAGAAATATCGAAGCGCAATGTTATCTGAAAAAGATATAGAATATTATAATAAAAATATAGTCCCCCTTTCTCCGTGTCTTAATAGGCATTTAAATTTTAATTATAACGGTCATTATGGTTGTCCAGCCGCTAAGGAGATTTTTTATATTAACCCTTGGGGAGATGTCTTAGCTTGTCCTTTTAACCACACATTTTTTGGCAGCCTCAAAAAAGACTCTTTAAGAAAAATTCATAATCGTGTTTCAAAAATTAAATGGTTTAGTCATTTTCACCCCCGATGTTTAGTCGCCGAAGAAAAAGCCTTTATGGATGATTATTATCCATCTTTGGGCCAAAGCCAGTACGGCTATATCGACTATACTCACTGGATAAAAAAACAAAAATGAATAAAAAAACAACTATTTTAGTGGCTGTTTTTAATAAAAAAGAAACAATTGTAAATTGCGTGGAATCTTTACTGAATCTCGATTCTCCTCCCGCAAGACTTTTATTTCTTGATGGCGGTTCAACTGATGGAACTTATCAAATTTTAGAAAAGGAATATAAAAATAAGATAGATTTAATCCAACTTCCTATAAGCCATTCTGAAAGAATGAATTGGGCGTTAGATAATATTAATACAGAATATACCGCCTTAACGGACGCTGATTGCGTAGTTGAACCGGATTGGCTTACCGAGTTATTGAAAGGATTTTCTGAAGAAAAAAATATTGTCGCTACTGCCGGTTATTGCGGTACTCCAAAAAAGACTTCATTTCTCCAAAAATTAATCGGGATGGATATGGATAATAGATTTGATAACCTTCCTCGTTATTTATGCCGCGCGCCAACTATGAATTTATGTTTTAGAACTGATATAGCGAGAAATGTTAAATTTGATGAAAAACAAAAAGTAGCGATAGAAACAGATTTTGGATTTAGATTAAGCAAACACGGTAAAATACTTTATGTTCCAAAATCCAAAGTTTGGCATTATCACCGAAGCGACTTAAAAAGTTATTTTAATCAACAAAAAAATCAGGCCAAATGGGGCCCGAGATTAATTCTTAAACATAAACAGAGAGCTATTTCGGATCCAATTACCGGATTAGGTATGACTATCCAAATTCCGCTTTTAATGGCGGGGATTGTTTTTTTGTTTTTATCTTTGTTTAATCAAATATTTATTTATTTTGCTATAGTTTCTTTCTCGATTCTTCTTTCAATTTATATAAAAAATATTGTCAAAATAAACCCCTCTCCTCTGTATTACTTAATTTTACCATTTTTCTTTCTTTATCGAACATTTGCTTGGACAATTGGCGTAATTGAGGGGTCTTTTCTTTTACTTTTAGACAAATCCTTAAGATAACGGCTTTCTTCTAAAAAAACCTATTAAAATATGAAAAAGGTGGCGGGGATTAAATAAAGTATTTGAGGTCATAGCGCATTCAAAGGTGCAAAAACATTTGCTTTTTCTTATTTTTTTCCTAACCGTCTCTGATTTTTTAGAAAACCATAGTTTTTTTAAATTAAAATCAAAATCTTTAAGATTGCCCATTTTGTTACTCAACATTTCACACGGATAAACATCTCCGTTTTCTTTTAAAATCGCTAATAAATTACCAGCATAACAGGGAGTAATATATTTTTTTTCCGAATATATTCTACTTAAAATCCGCGAACCATAATATTGCCTTGATGAAAGAATTCTCTCTATCCATGAGGGATTTTTTTTGTAAGTCTTTTCTAAAAAATCATTCCTTAATTTAAACATAATGTTGTCATAATGTTTTATATCCAACTCTTTTAAGGACATATCCCTAACCTCTGAACGAATTATGTTTACCCCAACATTCTCAACGCCTAAATCTTTCTCCAAAAAATCAACTATTTCCCCTACTTCTTCTTGATTATCTTTGGTAATAGTAACTATATTGCCAAGGCGAAAGTTACTAAATTCTTTTTCTAACTCTTTAAGTTTTTTTATTGTTTTTACCGCTTTTTCAAAACAACCGTCAACCTGCCTGATTTGATTATGTTTTTCTCCTAAATTATCTATGGAAATGCCAACAGCAACCCTGATATCTTTGCGACAAACTTCCAAAATATTTTTAGTTGTCCTAAATATACGGTCTGTTAAAATTCCATTCGTCGGTATTTGGAGATTAGCTACTTTAGTAAACCGACTAAAAATAGAAGCCACTTCAACTAAGTTATCCCTTAAAAATGGTTCTCCCCCAGTTAAAGTAACTGTGAGAAGGTCGGGCGCGCTTTTCGCGACTTTTTCTATTTCAAGCAAACTTAACTCATCTTTAATTGTATTAATTTTTTGCCAATAAAAACAATGCCTGCATTTGGCGTTGCATTTGGAAGTAACAAAAAATATTAAATTAAGCGGCATCCCTCGTTTTATAAAAACACGAGAAATTTGTTTTAATAGACACATATAATTAATTTTTTATTTTGAAATATATTTGAAAATAAAGCCCGCAGACAGCGGCAAAAAACATTTCAATTGCGGAAAACAACACAGACAAAACAGCAAAAAAAACGCCCTTTCTTCTCTTGAAATATTTAAAAAACTCTGTTTGAACCCAAAAAAACATTAAAACCGAAAATAAAAAACCGAAAATAAAAAACCAGTAGATAAATGATAAAATAAGAAAGATAGATGCCAAAATTATTGGATACAGCGATTTGCCTGAAGATGATTTAGACATATTTAAATATGTCTTCCGAAGTTCCTTCTCTTGGATAATTCTAACAATACTCCCTATTCTTAAACAATTCGTCCTTAAAAGAGATTTTAGATTGTGTTTTTTATGATGCTCCCCTTTTATTCTGTTATCTTGTAAAATCTTTTTATTTTCATTTAAAGACAATCTTAAAGTAAATTCTATGTCTTCCGCCGTCGCCCCAAGATAATTCTCATTAAATCCGTTCGCTTTAAAAAACATTTCTCTGGGTATAGCTAATATGGCCGAATCGGCGGCAAAATTAAATTTTGAAGCAATTTTTTTCCCTAAACACATGTACAAATGCTTGTAGGTGCTGAAAAAATCGCTGAAAACTATTCTTTCGTCATAAACACCGGAAACTCCGCATACATCAAATGATTTAAAATCATCTTTGATATGTTTAATAATATCCCTGGAAGACAAAACAATATCGCTATCAACAAAAAGCAATATCTCGCCTTTTGCATTTTTAGCGCCTAAATTGCGAGTAGCGGCAACTCCCTTGTTCACTGGGTTAGAAACAACTTTAACTCCATGTTTTTTGGCGATTAGAACGGAAGTATCAACTGAAGCGTCATTGGCTACAATTAGTTCGCATTTTTCAAAATCTTTTATTTTAGTTATTGCCTCCAAGCATTTATCTAAAGTCTTCTCGCCGTTAAAGACAGGAACAATAATAGATAAAAAGATTGATGGCCTTTCTTTGTCTGTCATAAAATTACTCAAAAAAATTATTCATTTATCGATTTTTTAAAAATCTTTAAATCTTGAAATCATAAACCTGAATATATTGTTCAACCATATTAGGCCAATCCATTTTTTGGGCCTGCTTCAATCCATTTTGACTTAATTTTTCAGCTAAACTTGGATTATCTAAAATATTTAAAATAGCTTGGCTAGTTTTTTCTATATCATTTTGAGGAACCAATAATCCATTAAACCCATCTATAATTGCATCTTCGGCGCCACAACCATAAGTACCAATAACTGGTTTCCCGCAAGCATTGGCTTCCAAATAAACTAAACCAAATCCTTCAAAATTATTATCAATATTCACGGGTGTAAGTAGAAACAAATCTGCTTGATGATAAAGTTTTAATAATTTTCGTTCTGAAATGTTTTGCAAAAAAACTATATTATCCTCTAAATTATATTTTTTAACCAAATCTTTAAGTTGAGAAAAATATTTTTTGTTCTTTTGGTTTCCGACAATGTAATATTTTAAATTTGAGTATTTTTTTACAACTTTTCCAACGGCTGAAATGGCAATATAGTATCCCTTGCGAAAAACTAATGCCCCAACGCTAATAATTTTTTTATTATTATTTTTTGTTTTTCTTTCGTCTTGATACATTCGGAACTTTTTATAATCAATACCATTATTAATAACTATAGTATTATCAACTTGAACTTTTTTTAAGAATACTTGTTGAGTAAATCTGCTAACACAAATTATTTTTTTAGCATTTTTATAAACCCTCTTGTACAATCCCCTTAAATACCACTTATTTAAGGCATCTACGGCATAAGTTCCATGTAAAGTGATTAACGTTGGACGCTTCCGACATGTCCAATAAGAGATTAGACTATACGGTTCAGCTAAAATATGAACCATGTCCGCCGATTGGATAAATTTCCTAATTTGATAAAAATTCTTTATTAAAAAATATATTTTTATCCAACGACTAACAAATAATGGAGGTAGAATTTTATAATCCTTAATTGAAGATAAGTCATTTTGCTGGCTTCGCGTTGACGACAAAACCAAACAATCAACACCTTGTTTTGACAAATGTTCAATTAAATTAACTGCGTAACTCCCCCATCCATCCCTAGAAGATAATTGATTAACCAAAAAACAAATTTTCATAATTGTTTAGCTAAACGATAAACCGGCTTCCCTATTTTGTAAAGCAAGGGCGTTGAAATAATAAATTTTTTAATACTTCTCATTTTTTCTTGAATAGCCCTTTTAACATTATACTGCCTATAAACATTATATTCAAAATTCCTGACCGCCTTTTTTATTTGATTAGAACTCAAACCAGGCAGTTCTAAAACCGACTCATCCATATAAGAATCAATATGATCTTTAGTGATTAACCCTTGTTCAATACATTTTTGACCCAATAGTGTTTCAGGGTAAGGATAAAAAGCAGTTACTTGCATAAAATCAGGCTTAATTTTAGCATTTAAATTAATTGTTTCTTGAATAGTTTTTTTAGTTTCTCCGGGAATGCCAATCATATTAAAAGAAAAAGTTAAAATACCAATCTCTTTGGCCAAATTAAACAATTCAATGACTTGATTATTAGAAATATTCCTTCCTAAAATCTTCTTTCTTAATTTTTCATTGCCCGTTTCTAAACCAACTTTGATTAGATTACAACCTGCTTTTTTTAAAGCCACTAAAGTTTCTTTGTCAACCGCGCCAATTCTAACATTACATTCAAAACTCATATTAAACTCTTTTGAATATTTATGACAGAATTCTAAAACCCAATTCTTATTCAAAGAAAAAGTATCATCATCAATTTTAAAATGTTTAAAATTATATTGCTTCTTCAAATCCCTAATTTGTTCAATAGCCCAATCAACGCTCATAAATCTTAAATACCGACCATGTCCAAAATAAATTTTCTTAAAAACATGATTACAACAATAAGTACAGTTAAAAGGGCATCCACGGGAAAATATAAAACGGGGAGTAATCTCTTTTTGACCGGCATTTTTAAAATATTTAAAAATAGAATAATCAGGAAAGGGTAATTGATCTAAATCAATCAACAAAGGACCAATTCTATTCTTAATAACCTTGCCCTGTCGTTTAAACCAAAAATTGTTAATGTCAGTATAGTCCTGTTTTTGCTCAATTCGTCTAACTAATTCTAAAAGAGAATCTTCCGCCTCACCAATACAGATACCGTCAAAGCTTTCTTCCTTAATTACTTCTTCTGGTCTAATAGTAGCATGAACTCCTCCTAAAAATATTGCAATATCAAACTCTGATTTGATTCTTTTAGCTATCTCAACTGCGTGAATATATTGATGAGAATTTACTGATAAACAAATAATTTGCGGCTGATACGATTCAACAAAAGAATTGATCTGATCAATTTCTTTTTTGTCTTCTATTTCCAACAACTCAATCTGATACCCATCTTTTTTTAAAACAGCCGAAAGAAAAGATACTCCAACCAACCACTTCGCTTGTGAGCCAATTTTAGGAACAATAAATAAGACTTTCATAATAGGGTTAAATAAATACGTTAAAAGAATTAGAGAATAAAAAAATTATTAATTTTATCATTTTAATTTAAAAACTTTAAATTCATTAATTTCATAAATTTGCTCAAAAAATGAATATTGCTCAATCTTCCATTGAGGATATTTTAAAGTATCCCAAAGTAAATAATCTGTCTGATATTTTCTCAAGATATTCTCCAAAGGAATAGCCAAAAATTCTCTATATTTATCAACAAAAAAATAAAGTTTTTCATCTGGAATTAATTCATAACCACCCATTCGCTTTCGATAATATTCACCATAAACCTTTAAAGAAAGATCTGCTTTATTTTCAAAAAAATATTTATATAAAATCTCGTCATTTCCTTTTAACCCATTAAAGCGAAGTATTAGAAATATTCTTTCTAATAATTGTTTTTCATCAGCTGCTAACGAATGACGCCCATCCTCACAATTAACTACATTAAGTGGAGTATAAGTAGCAATTGAATAAGAATTAATTTCATCTCCCACAATTACTTGATCTTTTTGAGTATTATTACGCAACCATTCAAAAATTGGTCCATAGCGCTGATTCTCAATGGCTATAGGTTTTTGACGATCATAAAGAGAAACTTGAAGCACCCAAGCATTATAAAAATTAATAAATAAAATCAATATAATCAAACTTAACCAGCTTATTTTTTTTAAAAAAGAATTATTAATTTTCTTTTCAAGCAATTCAAAAACAATTATTATAATAAAAATAATCGCTAAGGGACTATGAAAATACCAATGATAATGATCTGGAATCATAATCATTCCAGTAATAATCTGTTGATTAAGAACAACAAAAGGCGTTAAAATAAGACTTAGGCAAAAATAATATCTATCTTTCCACTCTCGTGAAAAAAACAATAAAAAAACAGCTAAAAGAATTAGGACCAATGCTCCCACCTGAGGAGAATGTGTTTTCATTAAACCAAAACGAGAAGCTACCTCTGAATACAATGGATGCTGCATCGCTTGCCATAAATTCCAAAAATAAGGAATAGCTATTAATAAAGCAATAAAAGCGATCAAAATAATATCTTTAATTTTAGTCCATTCTTTCTTCCAAAGAAAAATAAGTATCAAACAGCCAAGGAATGCAAAAATAAATGTCCAAGTATAAGGATATTCGTAAAAAGAAAGACCCAAAAGAACACCACTAGAAATACCATAAATCCATTGTCTTTTTTGTAAAAAAAACCAAAAAAGCAATAAAAAAGCAAAAAAGAAAATCGAATGAATGGGAGATATTAATCTACTAGAAAGCATAAAATCTGCATAGGTTTGCTGATGAATAAATAAATTCCAAACTCTTATAGGATTTATTAAATTAATTGATAACAAAACAGTTATTGAAGCAATCAAAGAAATTGATTTTCTTTTAGTTAATTGATAAAGCAAGGCATAAATAAGCAAAAATACAAAAGCAGGAAAAAGAAATCTATTCAAGGTAATTGTATTAATTAAATTAAGTCCAAAAATTTGACCAGTAAAACTTGAAATATTTTCGGGAAGGAAAGGAAATAAATAAGGCAAATCCTTGCCTTCTGCCCAGCCACTATTAGCAAGCATATAATGACCATCCCTAACTTCTTGGATACGCATTAAAAAAACATATTCATCGCTAGCTCCACCCAGAGCAATTCCTTCATAAGAATCTTTCTCTGTAAGTTGAAAATAAATTTGAGGAAAGGTAGTGATTACCCCAATTAAAATAGAGGTAATAATAGCTAATTTATGAATAGATATAGTTTTAAAAAATATTTTCATTTTATTATTTCTTCTTACCTATAAAATAAAAGCCATATGCTATGTTTTCCGAGCTTTTAAATTTATAAATTAGATAATCAAAAATTTTTATTGGACTAGTAATAATCATAAAAAACATAAATAAAAACTGATGAAGTTTTTGAAAACCAAAACTTAAAAGCGTAGCTAACCATTCATTAACGATATAAAGCATTGCTGAAGTAGGACCGCATCTAATACCAATCTCCTTTTCTTTAAAATCCTTTAAAAGTTCTCTTAGTCCTTGTTTTGACCAACGATAATAATCATTTGGAGAAGAATGAAAACTAGCCACAAAAGGCGCCGCTAAATAAATCAATCCGTTTGGTTTTAAAACTCTATAAATTTCTTTAACAATTTTTTTAGGATTTTTTACATGTTCTAAAACAAATTCATTTATCACTACATCAACTGAATTATTGTCAAAAGGCAAACGAGAGATATCAGAGACTATGTCAACATTATTAAAAGGATAAAAATCTATATTTACTACATTGTTATTTATTTTCTTTATTCCAGAACCTAAGTTAATTATTAATTTATCAGATTCAATATTTTTAATTACTTTTTTAGCACTTTTACCAACAAAAGAAGCTCCAAAAGCATAATAAAAAATAAAAAATAATCTTGGATATTTTTTAAATAAAATCTTTAATTTATTAACTATAATATCGCTACTTTCTCGATTTAAAATTTCTGTTTTATTATCTAAAAAATAGAGCTTATCACCTATTATTTTATAAACTTTGTTACAACCAGAACAAACTAAATTTTGACTATCTAAATTAAGTTTGTTATGACAATCTAAACAAACTAAATTTTTAAGTATTCTTTCTTTAATCATTTATTTTCAACTTTAATTTAAATACATATCTTATTGGTATAAAATTATACGGAATACCCCTTACTTTCTCTATCGTATAATCATCAAAAATTAAATTTTTTATTTTTTTCAAATCAAAAGAATGTAAATGCCATTCATCATCCATTTTTTTAGATATGTTTGGAAAAAGAAAATTAAATATTTTCATTCTTTGTAGGACTACCTTGATTCGATTAATTAGTTTCTCGTTAGGCGCTGAAATAACAATAATACTATTGTTTTTAGATATTTTTTTAATCTCTTTTAAAACCTTAACAGGATTTTCTACATGCTCTAAAACCTCACTGCAAATTATCTTATCATATTTATTTCGACTAATTTTTATTGGCAAATTTTCTGCATTACCATTTATAAACCTAATGTTTTTATATCTTTTTTTAGCAATATTTAAAATATATTGTGAAATATCTACTCCAATTAATTTATTACTATTTATCTTGTTTAGAATATCACCTACTCCACATCCGATTTCAATAACAATGTCCTTTTTATTAATTTTTAAAAAACTTAAAATGCATTCAACTCTTTTGTGTTCAATAAATCTAATCACAAAATTAAAATTATCATGATAATGCTCTAAGTCAAATTTTTTAATCATTTCATTATTCCATTTTACGAAATTGTCATATCTTTTATTGCTCATAAAATTATTTCTTTTCGCCTAAAACTGTCCAACTATTGTTATTAACTGAATGAATTTCTATGTCTTTAATATTATCAAAATTTTCAAACAAATCTAATACCTCTTGTTTGGTCCAATAATTAGCAACTTTTGGAATCAATTGATCGAAAACAATACTATGAATATGCCAAAATTTAAAATCCGACAACTGTTTCAAATATAATCCTGGACCATTAAATGTTTTGACTGAAATCCACAAAGGAATAGAAACAAAATAACTTAAAAAATGAACTAACCATAAAGGCAATTTAGAGGTGAGTGCTTTTCTAACTGGATCAACCAATTTAACTATCCATTCATTATTATTATACCCATAAACCCAAATCAGAACTTTTCCGCCCGGCCTAACAGCTTTGATTAAATTCTTAATAGCTTTCTTAGGATTTTCTAAATGATGAATAACCCCAATGCAAAATACTATATCAAATTTATCTTGCCAAGACATTTCATAAATACTACCAAATTTAACACGAGCATTATTAAAACAAGACAAATTTTTCTTAGTTACGGCAACACTTCGTTTATCAAAATCAAAAGCCACCAATTCTTTGGCCCCATATTTTAAAGACCAATAACTATTACGGCCCATGCCACATCCAGCATCTAAAACTTTTTTATCTTCAAAATCACTTGGTTTCAATGGCTTAATCCATTTACAAAATTGTAACTCGTAATTTAAATCTATTACATTATATTTTTGCCATTCATAACCAAAACGTTTTTCTGAACTCATAATATTATAAATATCTTTTAGCCCAATTTTGGAAAACAATTAAATTCCATAATATCTTCCGGTTATCTCTTCTGTTTTTTAAATGATCGTTTATTAATTTTTCTACAAACTCATAATGAAATAAACCCGTCTTGTCTATCTCTGCTTGGCTAAGAATTTCCATCATATATCCCTTCAAATCTTTTTTAAGCCATCTTGTTAAAGGAACGCCGAACCCCTTTTTATTGCGATAAATAATATTCTTAGGCAATTTATCCTTCATTAATTCTTTCAAAATATATTTCGTCTCAAATCCTCGCAATTTATAATTCAAAGGAAGAGAATTAACAAAGTCAGCCAAGCGAAAATCTAAAAAGGGCGCTCGCGCTTCTAAACTATTATACATACTCGAGCGATCAACTTTGAATAAAATATCATCTTGTAGGTAATATTTCAAGAATAAGGCGTTAATTTTATTTAAATAATTTTTGTCCTGATAATTTTTTAAAAAATCTCCGGCGAATTTAAATAATTCTCCCGATTCAACTTTAAACTTAAATAGATTTTCAAACCCGCTAATATATCCGCCTATATTCAAAAAATCGCGAAATAAAGCGGGAAAAGAAACACTCTGCGCGTATCTTTTGATTTTATAAGAAAGAGTTAAATTTTTATCAGAAACCGGTAGTAATCTTTCTAAAAATTTAGCAAAATTAACTTTAGATTTTAAATTGACTAGACCTAATGAGGAAATAATTTTCTGGACCTGATGATTTGGATAACCCATCAATAATTCATCGCCTCCATCTCCGCCTAAAGCAACCTTAACTTTTTCCGCCGTAAACTCCGAAAGCAGATATGTCGGCAAAATAGAGGGATCGCCAAATGGTTCATCTAATTTTTCAGTAATTTTTGGAATAACATTTAATAAATCTTGCGGTCCGAATTCTCGGTGATAATGTTCTGTTTTTAATAATTTGGCCACTTGTTGAGCGTAAGAGGATTCATCAAAACTTGATTCGCTAAATCCAATGGAAAATGTTTTAATATCTTCTTTTTGTTTTTTGGCAAAATACGCGATGGTTGAGGAATCAATCCCTCCAGATAAAAAGATTCCGACAGGGACATCCGCGACTAATCGTCTTTTAACCGAATCGTTTAATAATTCTCCAAAATTTTTAACCGCTGACGGAAAAGCCATTTCTTCTCCGCCAAATTCTATTTGATAATATTTACCCAAACTAACTTTATTGTCCTTAAAAACAAGTAATGCTCCATTTTCAAGTTTATGAATATTTTTAAAAATTGTGAGCGGTTGCGGAACATAATCAAAAGAAAAATATTGTTCAACCGCCAATTGGTTTAATTCTTTTTTAACCGAAGGGTGACATAAAATCGCTTTCATTTCGGAAGCAAAAATTAAAGTATCCCCCGCTAATGTCCAATAGAACGGTTTTTGCCCATAGCGGTCGCGAGATAAAACAATCTTTTTTTGTAGGCCATCCCAAATAGCGATGGCGAACATCCCGTTAAATTTTTTAAAACAATCAACGCCATCTTCTTCATATTGATGGACAATAACCTCGCTATCTGTTTGGCTCTTAAACTTATGTCCGCGCGCAATTAAATCTTTTCTTAACTCTTGAAAATTATAAATTTCTCCGTTGAAAACAACTTGAATTGTTTCATCTTCATTACTAATCGGCTGGCGTCCTTTGTCGCTTAGGTCAATAATAGAAAGTCGCTGATGCCCCAGACCAACTCCATCCTGAACAAAAAAACCCTTATCATTGGGTCCGCGATACTCCAGAGAATGCGTCATTCTTTCTAAAATATCTCTGTTTCCTTTGCCGTGATAGCCAGCTAATCCGCACATATTAAAAATTAATTTTTTCTTTAATTAAATAAACTGATTTCTTTTGAGATTCGTAATAAGTTCTTATCAATATTTCCGCTAAAAGACCCATTAAAATAAACTGAATGCCAATAATAACCAAGAACGCGGTCAATAGCGGCAATGGAGTTAAAATTAACGATACTCCAAAAAAGAATCTAAGATATAAAGCTAAAAAACCTGATAAGAAACTAAAAAGAAACAACCAAAATCCAATTCTGCCAAAAAAATGCATTGGACGATTTAAATAATCCGTTAAGAATCTAATTGTTAAGATGTCTAATAAAACACGGAAGGTTCGTCCTATCCCATATTTTGATTTTCCGTATTGCCTGGGCTCATAAGCAATTGGAATTTCAACTATTTTCGCGCCATACCACATTGCGTAAGCCGGAATAAAGCGATGCATATCGCCATAAAATTTAATATCCTTGATAACATCTCTCCTATATGCCTTCATTGTGCATCCGTAATCGTGTAACTTTAGCCCAACTATTTTTGAAATTAGCAAATTAGCAATAAGAGAAGTTAATCTTCTGGTAAAAAAACTTTCTTCCCATCTATGTTTTCTCCATCCAGAAACAACATCATATCCTTCGTCTAATTTTTCTAAAAGATTAGGAATATCTTCTGGCTTATTTTCTAAATCAGCATCAATGGGAACAATAATTTCTCCCTTTGACATATCTATTCCTGCTGAAATTGCCGCTGTTTGACCAAAGTTTTTCCTAAAATTAATTACTTTAAACGCATTATCGTTTTGAGAAATCTCTTTAAGCGCTTGATAACTATTATCAGTTGAACCATCATTCACGGCAATTATTTCGTATTGCGCATCTAATATAGACAAAACTTCTTTAAGTTTTTGGTACAACTTAAAAATACTTTCTTCCTCATTATAAATTGGGATAATAATGCTTAATTTCATAATGGTTTAATAAAAAGTAAAATATTTTTAACTCTTTCCGTCCAAGTATATTTCTGAACATTTTGCCATGCTTCTATTAGAATTTTAGCAGAAAAATCATCTTTTTTCAACGCGCTCATAATTCCCTCTGCTAAAGCGCGCGAATTGTCTGGCTCAACTAAAACCGCATTGTTTTCGTTAAGAATTTCCCTCAAAGAAATCAAATCAGAAGCGACAATTGGTCTTTGGCTTGCCATATACTCAAACATTTTCATCGGCGAAGTCCAACTCTTGGAAATTTCCTCTTTGCCAGAATTAGGCAGAACCAAAACATCGGCTGCTTTCAGATAATATGGAATTTCAGAATAAGGCCTGTGTCCCAAAATTAAAATATTATTTAAATTTTTGTTTTTATCTCTAAATCTTTCTTCATCCTCTTTAGTCCCGCCAACAAAAACAACAATTGTGTCTTTTTCTAAAAATTTAGACGCGTTAGCCAATATTTGCGCTCCCTTCCATTTATATAAATGGCCACTATAAAGAACAATTTTTTTGTTTTGGGGCAAGTTTAATTTTTTTCTTGCCTCATCTTTTAAAATATCTATATCAAACTTACCTATATCAACCCCGTCTGGCGCGACTAAAATCTTATTCTCCGAAATCCCCTTTTCAATTAGAGATTTTTTTAATTGTTTGGTTATGACAATAACGGCTTTCGCTTTTTTGAAAACCCTTTTGTGTAGAAAAAGATGTTTTGGCAAGTAATGAAGCTCTAAAATAAGATTTTTCTTAAAGAAAGATATTAGATACAAAAGAAAAGAATCCCGAGAATAAATAATATCTGTTTTTTTGAATAATAAATAAAAAAATGCCGAAATAGAAAACGATAAACTTTGGACCCAAAAAAATATTTTAGGAATATTTAAAAAAATGAAATCCAAAGAAAATATTTTTTTAATTTTAAAACTCTTTTTTACGCCATAAAAATCAAAAGAATTTTCTTTGATTTGATTAAACCGCCACGGCAAAACTAATTCCAATTCTACTCCGGCATTTCCAAACGCCTCGCACATTTTCATAATTTGAATGCCGTGCGCTTTTTCTGTCGGTATTCTTGCATTAGTTAAATAAACAAGTTTCATTTTTTTAAGATATAAAAATGATGATACTGATTTTCAAAAGGGACAAAGTCATTTTGAATTTCAAAATATTTTTTGATAATGTTTCTTATTTTCCTTGGTGAATACCCCTTTTTGCCTATTTCCCAATAATGAACTCTGCCTGATTTATGTTTTGGATGATAAGGAATCTTAAAGACAATTTTAATCTCTTTAATAAAAGGAATTTTAAAACTAATTTTAATCGGCGGACCAAAATGCGGCAAACTCAAAACGACATATTTTTTAGTTACCCTTTTTAATTCTAAGAGCGCCTTTTCGAAATCTTTAAAAGGTAAATGTTCTAAAATCTCCGCGCATAAAACAACACTAAATGAATTATTATCTATGGGCATTTTCATGACATCGGCTATAAAATCAGGCCTCAAATCCTCGCTAATATCCAGGGTTTTTACTTTTAACCCCTGTTTTTTCAAACAATCAGCCACTGTCCCATTTCCGATGCCAATTTCCAAAACTGTTTTTGGTCTCAATTTCAAAACTTCGTCTATTTGATGCCAATAGCTTGTCCACCTATCTTTATAATCATATTTGAAAAAATTATAGTGTTTATCCATTAATAATTATTTTTTAGCGATAATAAAATAACCAAGCGGGCAAGGATGAAGTTTTTTAATTTTTTTAGGAATTAACTTATCAAATAACAACGCCTTACTAAAAGCAATTAATCTTATGAAATTAAATATAAAAAAATTATGTAACAAATATACAATTACTGAAAATCTTTCTCCATAAGGAATAATTTCAAAATCAGAAAAACCGCTTTTTCCCAGCGCTCTTTCCAACCCCTGCGAAGTCAGCCGCCTAAAATCATTTGGCTCCCTGGCCTCGTTGAAAATAAAAGGCGAACTAATGAATAAACGACCTCCTTTTTTTAAAACTCGATGAATCTCTTTGAGCAATTTTTTCGGATTTTTGATAATATAGATAACATTAAAAAGAAAAATATTATCTATTGAATTATTATCTAAGGGCAGTGACTGATTTAAATCAATTTTTAAATCTGGCGACTTGTCTAAATTATAATCCGCTCTAATTATCTTAATTTTTTTAAAATCTAGATATTTATAATAACTTGGATTGCTTCCAGCCGCCAAATCAATGCAAATACCCTTTAATTCTCGGCAATGTTCTTGAACACGCCAATTAAAAAGAATCCGCGCTATGCTTTTGCCTTGAAAAACCTGCTTAATAAAATCAAAAAATTTCATAAATTTGCTCTAAATTGGACAAAAGAAGTTGTTGAATTAACAGAAACGCTTTTTAATTTAAATAAATTATCTCCTTGATTCACTTTTCCCCTTTCAACCGTCCGAGCTGCTTTAAAACCATTATTCTTTAAAGTATCTATAATTTCTTTATTATATAATCCGCGAGGATAAGCAAAAAACTCGCATTTTTTACCAAGTTTTTTTTCTATTTCTTTTTTTGAATCAATAATTTCTTGTTGATTTGATTCTCGGTGATTAACCGTGTGCGGCTGAAAATCAACCAAACCGGAATTATGCATTTCTTGTATCTCATCCCAATTAAGCGCCTTTAATGTTATATTTTGAGAATTATTAATTTCTTTTCCAATTAACCCCGTAATCAAAAAAATGGTTGCTGGAAAATTATATTTTTTTAGAATGGGAAACACATTTGTGTAATTATCATTATAGCCATCATCAAATGTTAAAACAACTATTTTTTTAGGTATTTTGTTGTTATATTTCAAAATATCAATCAGATCAGATAATTTAATAACATTATAATTGTTATTTTTTAAATACTTCATCTGTGTTTCAAGCATTTCAGGCTTAACGGTAAAAAAAACATTATTATAATCTACCGAATGATACATCAAAATAGAAGCTCCTTTTTGACAAAGAAATAAATATTTAAAAAAATAAATAAAAATTTTAAGATATTTCTTTAAAAACATTGATTATTTTCAAAACCAAATTATCCAAATTATGATTTTGGACCGACTGTTTTCTTAAATGTTTGCCAATTTCCTCCATCTTATCGCTTTGCGCCAAATTAAAAACTTTTTCAGATAAATCTATCGGGTCTTTTTCATTAAAAATCAACAAGTCGGCATAAGGAGAAAAATCATCTATAAATGTTTTGTTGCAAACCAAAACTGGCAAACCGCAAGCCATTGATTCCAAAACCGCTTTATCGGGCGAGCCGGTCGGACAAAGATTAACCGACAAATCAGATTCCTGGCAATACTTATACAATTCTTGATTGGGTATCGCTCCCTTAAATTCAAAAATATCTTCCATCTTTTTATCGTGGATAATCTGTTTAATTTCGTCAAAATAAGATTGCTGACTTGGCAAGCCAGGACTGCCAATAATAGAAACTTTTATCGCTGAAGTAAATTTTTGATTGCTTCTTAAAATATCAACTGCCTTAATTAGGGTTTTGTAATCCTTAATCGGCGAAATCCGACCAATAGAAATAATACGGAAAACATCCCTCTTTTTCTTATTAACGGCTGGTCTGAATAAATCCGTATCAATCCCATGCCCAACCACATTTTTTTTCTTTGATTCCAACCCAAATCCTTCTTGAGTGGGAGTAACAATTTTATCAGCCAAAATATTGATTAATCGAACTTTCCAATTGATCTCCTTGTGCGAATACCAAGTCACTGTCTTTTTTCTAAATATCTTGGCGTAAGGCGCGATTAAGATTGTGTATTCTGGGTTTTGATGGCAAAAAACTCCGTCAACTTCTCTAATAAATCTCAAGGCGCCTCTTTGAAAATTGATAAATTCTCTGAAACGATTTTTGCCTTTTTCTTTTCCCAAGGAAAAAACTTCAACATTATCTGGTAATCCCTCAAGATTGCCTTTTTCTAAACAAATCACTTTCAAAACCTCCACATTAAGCGCGAATTTTTTGACCCACCCATAAGTAAAGCCCGCTTGAGCGTCGTCTCTATCAACTTTTCTTGTAATCATCAATAATTTCATAATTATTTAATCAAAAACACATGATAGCCCGACGGCTGTTCCCCTGAAAAAAACCTGTCAAAAAACCTAATCAAAGTCGTTAAAATCCATATTTTTCTCAAGGGCGTTAAATTAAAAACTGTTTCCATATTTCCCCTGACTGGACAGATTTCAATTTCGCTAAAATTCCTAAACAAATATCTGATGCCATCGTCCGTATAGCGATAATAGTCCTTGTAAACGCCTTTGTGCGCGTGATAAGGGTATAAGAAAGGAACATAGACAAGACACTTGCCGCCAACTCTTAAAACCCGATAAATTTCCTGAGCAGCTTTTCTTGGTCTTGGAACATGTTCTAAAACCGCTTTGCAAATTACCGCGTCCAATGATTCGTCCTCTAACGGAAGATTTTGAACATCGCCGATAATATCTGGCTTGTACGATGTTTCTTTATCTAAGACCCGATAATTTGTCTTCTCAAAAAGAACCTTAAATTTATCTAATCCCTTTTGAAAACGAAAACCGCCGCCAATATCTAAAATATTTTTTTCTTTGGCGATTTCTCTAATTTTATCCTCAAAAAACCTTTCCCACTTAGTCATAATTGTTTTTTGTTGATGTTTTTCCAAAACCCTATCATTTCCCCAATTATCTTCTCCTTCCCAAATCTTTCTTTGACCATTTTCCTCCCCGCCTCTCCTATTTCTCTCGCTTTTTCAGAATTGTTAAGTAAAAACAAAATCTTTTTAGCCAAAGCAACGCTGTCACCCACTGGAACTAAAAATCCATTCACGCCGTCAACAACAATTTCTTTGGAGCCCGTCGTTGTTGTCGCAACCACTGGCAATCCGGCCGCCATCGCCTCAATCAAAACCTTGCCAAAACTTTCATTACACGAAGAAGAAACATAAACATCGGAACTGTGGTAATAATTAATTAATTCCTTTTGGTTAATTTCTCCAACGCAAGTCAAGATTAAATTCTCGCTCTCTTTTGTTCTATCTTGAAGACAAATCCCCGCTCCGATTTGGCAAAAAGCCAAATTCCCGTATTTTTCATGAACCAAGTTAATCGTCTTGAATAAAGTCGGATAGTCCTTAGCGGAAGCATCGCGCAGTCCAATATTGATAATTGTTTTATAATTCTTGTTTTTTAATCTTAATTCCTCCACTTTCTTCTCGTCGTCCTTTTCAAATTTTTCCAAATCAACCGGCGTTGAAATAACTCTAATCTTATCTTTGGGAACATCCGCCCTAACTAATTTATCCTTAATCCCCGCGCTTACGACCCGAATTCCATCGGCTCCATCAACCAAAAATTTGCTCAAAAAAAGCAAGAGCCAATTATACCAAAACAAATGCCACCATTTTTTGGGCTTGTTTAGCCAATGTTTGTTCTCCCAAAAATCGCCGTGAAAATGAATTAAAAGAGGCGTCTTAAATCTTTTCTTCAACAACCAGCCCGTCAATCCAGTTAAAAATGGGTCCTGACAAACAATCAAATCAAATCTGTCTGGGAAATAGATATTTTTGGCAATTTGAAAAGCGTCCCAAATATAATTTAACTTAGCGGTTGAATTAGTTGGATAGACAGCCAAAGAACCGCTCGCCGCCTTTCTAAATCCTTTTTTAGAAAAAACAATAATATCCAATTTCCCCGCTCTCCGCGCATATTCCAAATGACGCTCAAAAGCGTCGCCGCTCTCGGCGCTTAACAATGTCCTGTCTGTGCTAACCATTAAAACTCTCATATTTTTCTTGCGCAGGATGTCTTAGGAACCAGATATTAGTTTGTTCCTTATGTATAGTTCAAATCACACCAAAAGTTATGTCAACTGCAAAAGTATTGCTTGTTCATAATTCTTATTATCCCTATCATATCCCATCAACCATACTCGGTCAATCAAAAAATCCACTCTCAAAAGGGCGGATTTTGAAAAAATTATAACAGATTTTTATTTACTTTTTGGTCTCTAATACTCTTTTCGCGCCTTCTCTTTCTTGCCTTCTTTCTCGCGAACCATACACAAAAACACCCACCAACGAACTTAAAGTAGAAAACCCTATTACACCGCTCAATACTGGATGCCCGAAAATAGCAATAGTTACAGTGGCTAAAATTCCTGCTAATCCTATAATTAAACCAAAAACTAAACCCAATTTTGAATTTTTAATATCAGATCCGATAACCATGCTTTCTATTTCTCTCCTGTGTTTGGATTGACTCTCAGCCATGGTTAGAATTCTTTCAGCCGCTCCAGACACAATTTGATCGTATTGCTCTAAAACAACAGGTGGTGGCAAAGGTCCGCTACTGAAATGAGCTGTTGCTCGTCCAACAACAACTTGATGATTATTTAATGTCTTTGTCTTTGTTTTCTTGCTCATATTTATTAATTGACATTCTGATATCGTCACCTACTGCTATCCAGTCATTTAATAATGCTATATAATCTGCTTCATCGGCAGTCTTACTTTTATTGTAAATTTGAAGATTCGCCCCCAAATCCAAAACATGCGCTACGCCTCCAATAAAAGATGGTCTAGCGAAAAGATAAAATGTTGAACTTTTTTCATTCATAATAATTATTTCTATAATAGCATATTTTAACAGAAATAGACAATACCTTTTATCACATCTGACTGATTAACCTCCCACAACAAAACGCCTTGCGATTTTAAATTCAATCGGCCATTTGAAAAATTTTAACTTCCAGCGGAGTTTGCAAACGAGGATGAATAATAATTTAAGAAGCTTATTTGACTTGACTGTTGAACCGAGCGCGCTTTTGATTGAATGGGCGCCAAATCTGACGAACGCTTCCAACGATTCCACAAAATCAGGGTCTTCCAGCCATGGAAAATTTTGAACATTCAAATAATTTAATTCATCTTTGACTCGGCTTTCCCAATCATCAAGCGACTTTGGCTCCTCCCAGCCGGCTTCCAAACATTCGCGATAAAGTTCCGAACCCGGATAAGGGCGGAACGCTTGCGGGCCAAGGATTTGAATTTTATCGCTCAATTTCGCCAATTCATCAATTAGTTTAAGCGTCTCCATCGCTTCACTCCTTGTTTCGCCCGGCAAGCCGACCATAAAAGAATACTGCGGAATGATGCCAATAGCAAGGCACATCTTCGCCGAATTAATCACATCCTCGGGCATAATATCCTTTTTAATCTTCTTCAAAATTCTCGGACAGCCCGATTCCGCGCCAAAGGATAAAAGATAACAGCCAGATTTTTTGAGTTTGCCCAAAAAATTCTCATCAATCATTCCCTCTCTTAAGTAATTTGCCCTGACGGTCGTTTCCCAGGGAGTAATTAAATTTTTTTCTATCATGCCCTCAATAATTTTTTTCGCTCTTTCAATCTCAACAAAAAAGTTTTCATCCCAAAAACGCAATTTCTTCCCTTTAAAATACGGCTTTTCTTGAATAATTCTTAAATCCTCCAAAACCTGTTCGGCCGTTCTCGGCCGCCATTTATTTTTCAAAATCGCGTTGATGCAAAATGTGCAGCGATGAGGACACCCGCGAGAAGTTAACGAGGGGACTAAATGTAAACTGTCTAAAATCTCTTTGGGCATTAAATCCCAATTAAACAAAGGCATTTCCGCGGGATTGTGAAGCGCCTGCGGCTTGTTGATAACAACCTCGCCATTTTTCTTGTAGGCGATTCCGTCCACTTCTGACAAATCCCTCCCCTCCGCGATATGCCCCATAACCAATTCCCCTTCGCCATAGCAAACAGCGTCTATTAAGGGGTGCGCCGCCGTCTGCTCAACAAAAAAACTCGGATGGGCGCCGCCCCAAATAATTTTACAATTAGAATTTATTCTTTTTATTAAACGACTCGCCTCCAAAGCGCCCGGCGCCTGCGTCGTCATAACCGAAATCCCCGCGTAATCGCAATTTTTAATTTCTTTCTCAACCAAATCCAAATAATTCTCCTGCCTCACGCCATCAACAATCACCACTTCTACGCCTCGACTATCCAAATATGTCCCAATACTCAAAAGCCCCACCGAAATGGAACTATCATAATTCTCCTTATTAACATTAAATGGAGGATTAATAAGTAAAACTTTTGTCATAAAAAAATATTTATTTTATTTCGAAAATTCCCGGAAAAACTTTATGAAATAAAGTTTTGAGGATTTAATTGGAGAAATAAATTAAATATTTATTGCTCCTTCAAAAACATTTATCGTCTCCTCAACCAAATTATCCCAACTAAACCTCTTCAAATCCTCGCGCGCTTGTTTGGCTAATTTTCCCGCCAAATCTGGCTTATCCAAAATTGAAATAATCGCTTCTAACCATTGTTTCTTATCTCTGTAATCAACCAAAAGCCCCGTCTCCCCGTTCTTAATCGTCTCTGGATTTCCGCCCGCCTTAGTCGTAATAATGGGCGCGCCCATTTTCATCGCCTCTAAAAGCGTGTGCGACATTCCTTCGTAATTTGTGTTTAAAACAAAAACATCCGCCGCGCGCAAGTAGTCAACAACCTCCCGCCGACCCAATTTTCCCGCAAAAAAAACGCTTTCCCGCAAACCAAGCTCCTTGCTCATTTTTTTCAAATTTTCCATTTCTGGTCCTTGCCCGACAACAACAAATTTAATCTTTTTGTACCTTTCAACCAACTGCGGCATAATTTCAATAATCGTATCCACGCCCTTCCAAGGCGCCAGCCGGGCCACCGTCAAAATCATTTTACCCTCATTCGGAGGTCGAACCTCCGAATTTTCTGTCGTATCTAAAAAATCAATTGAATTGTAAATAACTTTAATTTTTTCGCCAGCAACGCCAATTTGTTCAGCCAATTTTTCCAAAAAATGACTGACGACAATAACTCGGTCTGAACTCATTAATATTTTTCTTCTGATTTTCTTCCTTAATTCTATTCTCCAAGAATATTTTTTTTCCTGAAAAACCGCAATATCGTCATCGCCAATCAATCCGCGCGCTGAAGCGATTTCCCAAGCCGAATCTCCGACAAATCTATTGACCAGCGGCTTTCTCAAAACTTTTTTAAGCGCCAAACCTGTCAATCCAGCCGTATATAAATCGTAACTATAAACAATATCCGACCTCGAAGCCAAAACAAATCCGCTTATTAAATAAAGAAAACTTTTCAAAAAAGCGGGCCATTTATTAGAAATTCTTTTAACAAAATAAGGATACTGAACGCCATCCGCTTCGCCAAACGACAAAACGCGAATTGTGTATCCTTTCTTAATCAACTCCCGCGCCAAAGCGTCCAGCTGCGTCGCCGGCCCCCCAATATCAGGAGGAAAAACCCCGCTCAAAATTAAAATCCTATTTTTCTTCATTAGTAATTTTCAAAAAAATCCGCTCCATCTCCCTACCTATTTTATCCCAATCATATTTCTCCCTAACCAATCTTAGCCCATTGTCTGTCAAAATTTTTCTTAATTCCCCATCCTCTAAAATCTTTTTAATTTTTTCGGCGATACTTTGGGGATTTTGAACTTCGCAAAATAAACCTGTCTCGCCATCTTCCAAAAAATCGGGAATGCCGCCAACGAGCGTTCCAATTACGGGCAAACCTGAAGCCATCGCTTCCAGAAAAACATTTCCCAGTCCTTCCGACAAAGAAGGTCTGACAAAAACATCCGCCATAGAATAATATTTAGGCAAATCGCTATGGCTAATATGCCCAAGAAATAATACTTTATCTTGAAGATTTAATTCCTCCGCCAAGTTCTTTAATTTTTTTTCATCAGGCCCTTCGCCGGCAATCAAAATCTTAAAAGGAAAATCCAAATATCGCCCCGCCCCAATCAAATCCTCAACCCCATTCTTCCCAACCAACCGCGAAACCGTCAAAATCAGTTTTTTATTATCTTTAATCTTTAATTTGTTTTTGAAATCTTTAATTGAAAATTTAGTAATGTCCACCCCATTAGGAATCACCTCGCCCGCTTTCGCCCCCATTTTTAACGCCCAATCATACAAAAAGCCGCTAATCGCCTGAAAATAGTCCGCTCTCTGAAAAATCTGCTCAAACCATTTCTTAAAAACTCCGACTCTTCCCAAAATATACTCCGGCGTATCGCCTTCTTGTAGAGTCAAAAGCCATGGTTTGTTTGGATATTTTTTCTTAAACCGCAAACCCAAAAATCCGCCAAAGGAAGCCATAATTGACCATGTCAAATCATAATTGTTTTCCTTTTCCAATTGCTTCGCCTTCTGAAGCCCTAAAAAAGGCAAAAGATATTTATCAAAACCAAAGCCAAAACCAATCCGATAGATATTAACATTACCCACCCTCTCAAAATCAGCCAACCCGCGCTTGATTTTGGCAGTAATCATATCAAACCGCCAATCGGGCAGCCGTTTCGTAATCTCATCAACGGCCACCTCCGCCCCCCCGACCAAAGGCAAATACGCTGTGGAAAAAACAAGTATTTTCTTATTCACATTTTTATGCTTGACAAGCGATTAATTTATTGATACCCTATTTAATAAGGAATTGCTTCCAAGTTGAACTGTGGCGTTTATCGTCGCGTTTCCGTAAGGAATAAACTTGGAAGTTTTTTATTTGGGCCAAATTTGCACATAAATTTCTCTATGAGCGACAATTTTTCTATAATCTTTAGCAAATTTTTTATTTTTCTGGATAGATCTGTTTATAACACCAGCAACATAGTCAGCCAATTGCAACAAATTATTGCTTTCCGACCTCTGCATTTTTAACTTTTTTATCAATTTTTTATCCCCTTCATTCATTCTTTTTCTTAGGTATTTTGTTAATTGCCTTCTAAAATCTAAATTGCCGCTCTTATCAACTACAATAATAGCGTTCTCTAATTTGTCTTTCGCGTTCTGAAAAACTAATCCGCATGCGTATTTATAAAATGACTCTTTGTTGCGAAACCCATCGCCCCATAATTTTTTAGGGTCTTTGTTAATAACAACTCCATAATAAAAGAAATTATAAGGAGCAACGGCCTGTAAAAATGCTCTGCGAACTTTATCAGAATTTCTTTTGAAGTGGAATTCGCTATTGTCAGACCATCCTAATTCTTTTTTCAAAAGAGCAATTTTTTGGTCGCAAAATAATGCTTCCTCTCTGTCTTCAAAAACAACCAAGGCAATCGTAAAAAATTTACTAGAACCTTTTTCTGTTTTCAAACCAGAATCCCCAGATTCATCAATAAAAATTAACATCTTAAAACTTGATTATAAACCACATTAAGTTTAATATACTATAAAATGACCCAAAAATCAATTTTATACATCATCACCAAATCGGTCTGGGGCGGCGCGGCAAAATATGTCTATGATTTAGCGACTCATCTTCCAAAAAGCGAATTTCAGATTACTGTCGCCGCGGGCGGAAAGGAAAAATTCGCCCAAAAAATAGCCCAAGCCCAAATTCCTTATATTGAAATAGCAAATTTCCAACGCCAAATTAGTTTTTTTAGAGAATTTTTCGCTTTTTTTGAAATCTTATCCCTTCTTTCCCGACTAAAACCCGATATTATTCATGTTAACAGTTCCAAAGCGGGAGGCGTTGTCGGCGCGGCCGCCTGGTTTTATAAAATTTTCAGCCGGCGCTCGCCTCGCCTTATCTTCACCGCCCACGGATGGGCTTTTTCGGAAGACCGACCCAAAATACAAATTATTTTAATTAAAATAATTAGCAGAATAACCGCTTTGTTTTACCATCAAATAATCTGCGTTTCCGAATACGATCGCCAAACCGCCCTCAAAAACAAAATCGCCCCGGCGCGCAAACTAAAAACAATCCACAACGGAATTGATTTTGAAGCAATCTCATTTCTCCCCCGCGAAGAAGCCCAAAGAAAACTAATCAACAAAACCTCACCCTTAGTCATCGGAACAATCGCCGAATGGACAAAAAACAAAGGGTTAAAATACCTCTTAGAAGCGGTTAAAAAAATTAAAGATAAAGAATTTGATATAATTTTTATCGGCAGCGGAGAAAATCCCGACAAAAAACAAATCCAAGAATTAGTTGAAAAACACCCCCTCAAAAAAAATATCCACCTAATTGAATTCGTTGAAAACGCCGCCGCCTATCTCAAGGCATTTGACATTTTCGTCCTCCCCTCCCTCAAAGAAGGCCTGCCCTACACTATCTTAGAAGCCATGGCTGCTGAAGTGCCAATTATAGCCACTAATGTTGGTGGAATACCAGAAATACTTTCTTTAAATTTAATCCAACCAAAAAACAGCCAACAATTGGCTGAAAAAATTAAATACTTTATTAATAACCGCGAAAATATCAAACAAAAAATATCAAGCAAATTCTCTCTCGAAAAAATGGTCAAAGAAACAAAAGAACTTTATTAGATCTCAAAAATGAAAATTATCCTCGTTTCTCCCTCATTCAATGTTCACACGATCGCGCCTCCTTTGGGGTTGGGCTACATCGCTTCAGTCCTTTTGGATAACGGCCATCAAGTTGAAATCCTGGATCCTTCAAGAAAAAAACTGTCTCTTGATGATGTCGCGGAAATTATAATCTCCGCGAACCCTGATGTCTTGGGCTTAAGCATTCTTACCTCCAGATACAACGCCAGCAAAGAATTAATCGCTAAAGTTAAAGAAAAGTCGCCTCAAATTAAAACTATTGTTGGCGGAGCCCATATTTCCGCCCTGCCCGAAATATCAGTTAAAGACATTAAAGCCGATTACGGCGCGATAGGAGAAGGAGAATATATTTTACTTGAACTTTTAGAACATCTTCAAGGAAAGAGAAAATTGGAAGATATTCTTGGTCTTGTCTATTGGCAAAACGAAATCATTAAAATCAATCCCCGAAGACCCAATATTGAAAACTTGGATTCAATTCCCTTTCCAGCCTGGCATCTGATGGATCCCCGAGAATATCCACCTATGCCCCATCAATTCTTTTTTAAAAAGTATCCCGTGGCTCCGATCATGACCACGCGGGGTTGCCCTCATCTTTGCAGTTTTTGCGCGGCGGAATCAATTTGGGGCAGAAAATACAGAACCAGAAGCGTTAAAAATATTGTTGATGAAATTGAACTATTAGTCACTAAATATGGCGTTAAAGAAATACATATTGAAGACGATAATTTTACTTTAATTAAAAAACACGCCTTAGATGTTTGCAACGAAATCATCAGACGAAAATTAAACATTGTCTGGAAATGCCCCAATGGCGTTCGGGCTGACAGTTTAGATGAAGAATTGCTGGCGAAAATGAAAGAATCTGGTTGTTATCAATTGGCTTTTGGCATTGAATCGGGCAATCAAGAAATACTTAACAGCGTTAATAAGCGGCTTGATCTTAAAATCATACCGGGAGCGGTTAAAAGAGCCAAAGCGGCTGGGTTGGAAGTCCACGGGTTCTTTATGATTGGCTTTCCAGGCGAAACATACCAAACAGCCATGGACACAATCAAGTTTTCCAGATCCATCGGTCTTGATGTGGCCAATTATGCCACTTTGGCTTACTTGCCCGGGTCGGCTGTCTTTAAAGAATGGATCAAAAATAAAAAGACTGAGTCCATGGATTGGGGCAGTTTTAATTACTACACGCCCCAAGACACAGTCGGTCTTACTGCGGATCAACTTAAAAAAATTCAAAGAAAAGCCCTTCTCCGATTTTACTTCTCGCCCAAGGTCTTAATCAGCCACCTTTTGAAATTAAAACTCAAACAGATACCTTACTTGCCTCGAGCCATCTTTGATTATTTGATTGGAAATTAAAAAATTTAGCCAAACAAAAAACGCGCGACAAACTATTTTTTATACTTCCCCGCCAAAACATCTTGGATAAACAAATCCGCTTGTTTAGCGTGATCCTCGCCAAATTTTTTTGTCTTCTCCGCTGCTTCAATTGCTTTATCGTTTTCTCCTAAATACGCGTAAGACAAAGCAATATTTATTAAATAATTTGGATTATCGGGGTATATTTTCAATAATTCGTTGTAAAAAATGGCTGTCCATTTATAATCGCCCGAGTGGATGGCAGAATTAGCCATTCTTTCCAATGGTTCTTTTTGGCGATAAGCCAAACTATACTCATCCATTTTATCCAAATATGGCTGAACCTGCCCGCTTTCGCCCGTCACAAACAAAACCATAATCATATTAATGTATGATTCAACTACTTGGTCATTGAGATTAATCGCTTTTTGCATGTTGGCTCTTGATCGCGCGAAATATTCTTTCGCTTTTTCTTCTTCGCCCAAAGAATGATAGTATTTCCCCAAATAAATTTGGCTATATCCCATTTCGTAATATATTTGCGGCCTGGTCGGGCTTAATTCCGCCGATTTTCCAAGTAAAGTTAACGCCTTATCCAACCGTCCAACATTAAACTGATATGTCTTATTAAGAAACCTAGCGAACATCAAATAATTGCGCGCGCTTATCTTCTCTTCCACTTGTTTGTCAAATTCTTGCTCCGTTCTAAAGGCAGCTTGCTTGATCCAATCATCGTCCAAACCGCTTGAATTTCCAACCATCCCCGCGACAAACTCGCCTAATTGCTGCTGATATTCCTGATTGTTAGGCGTTCCCATTTCAATCACTTCAATAAATTTATTATACGCCTCCTGCGGTTTCTGCGCTCTCGCGTAGATCATCGCGTCAATCAGTCCCTTGTTAGCGGAAGCAGGTTTAATGTTGGCGCTAAACAAAACAGGCAAAAAAGCGATTACCCCAATAGTTAATAAAACCAAATACGGTTTTTTTGATTGGGAAAAACTCTTGGCGTAATCAGGGCAAAATTGTGACAAAAAAGCAATCGTGATAAATAATGGAATATATGTCACCAGCGCTTCAAAAATAAAAAAGTTTTGAATAAAATACGCGATCATAATCAAACTGAAAATAAGAGGAACTATAAACCTATCCGAAATTTTGCTTTGATAAAAATATCTCCAAACATAAATCAGAGGGATAAACAACAAACTTAAGTATAAAATCAAACCAATTAACCCGCCTGTAACCAGTCTGTCAGCGATGATATTATGACCGCGGTCAAACCAAACCACCGAACCCGCCTTGCGATAAATCTTAGGATTAAAATACTTATCAAAAACCTGATAAAAATTTTCGTATCCATAACCCAAAAATGGCTTTTCTTTAAACCCCCAATAGGCCGCTTGCCATGTCATTAAACGGTTTTCAGCCGTGGTATCAGTAAAAGAAATACTGGTCGCCCTCCTTAAAACATCGCTATTAACCACCCAATCGGCTTTTTTAAATAAAAAAGCGCAACTAGTAAAAATTATCCCCAAAAGCAATATTAAAATAGCGCTGTTTCTAATAAGAATGTTTTTTCTAAAACGGACGAAAGCCAAATAAACAGTAAAGGCAAAAAGAGAAAGCCCTAAAGCCATAATGCCCCCGCGAGTCAAAGTATTCAAAACAATAAATATCTGTAAAAGAATTCCTAAAACATAATACGAACGGAGACAAATGTTTTTTCTTAAAAAAAACAAAATCAAGCCAAAAAATATATTAAAATTTAAATACCCCGCCACATATCCAGCATTGCCAAGCGTTGAAGCCAGCCGCGCGCCGCCCGCCGATCCCATTATCCAACTAACATCTAAATATTGACCCAAAGCAAACAAACTAACCAAAATGCCGCTTAAAAATGACGCCTCAAAAATTATCAGCCAATCTTTTGTTTTTCGGAAAAAACCGCTTAAAACTAAAAGAAATAGAAAAAGGTGCAAAAGCAAAACTAATCCCTCGCTTCTTTCATTATTGCTCCAAAAACTCAAATAAAAATTACTTCCTAAAAAAGAAGAAGCAAAAACAGTCGCGATATACAGAGAAAATAGAATTAAAGCCAAATTTAGTTTGGGCCGATATTCTTTCTTCAAAACAGCCAATCCTAAAAAGGCCAAAAAAATCATTTCAACAATAACCTTAAAAGCCAATGTTTTTGGAACAATATATGGAAAAAAATAATTGCTTTTAACAATTAAAGGAATAAAGCAAATTCCAACCAACCCCGCCCAGATAATATATTTTAAAAATTTTTCCATAAGTAAAAAAATTATTTTCTTATTTATATATTACCAGAAAAAAATATTTTTACAATAAAAAATTAAAAAGCAAGCCCAAAACAGACCTGCCTTTTAACTTTTTATTAGCTTTATTATTGCTTAGCCGCGTAGCCGCCAGTATCTCCGCCATAGCACCATCCTGTGACGCTATTGACAGTAATCTTATACCATCCATTCTGTTCATCAAGCAAATCATAGACCTCTCCTTCAGAAACATTAGTCAAAATTTCTCCCTCTGTGGAAGGCAAATTTCTTACTCTTAAAGTGGATACTTTAATAATAATGGTTTCTGAACTTGATACTTCTCCTTCCGTAATATCCGCGCCGGTCGCGTAAGCGTTTCTGTCGGTTTCGTTAATCTCGTAAATAGAATCTGAATCGTGCCCTCGGTTGGCAAACCGCGCCGCGGTCATATTCATCCATCGCTTTGTTCCAGTATCTCCGCTGGCGATTAGTTGATAGACCTTAGAATCGCCAACTGCTCTAACTAAATCGGAAACAGTATACTCATTCATAACTGATTGAGCGACATCTTTAACATCATCCCATGGACTTCCATTTCCATTCTTATCAAAGTGCTCGTAACTCTCAAAAACATGAGGGCTTAAGATTAAGCGCTTGAACATTTTGCCATTTGCCAATTTAACAATATAGATGTCAAATTGAGCCATACCAGAGGCGTTTGGATTGCGGATAAGATCGCCATCAATGATAGTTGTTGGCGCCTCTTCAACTAATTCTTCTTCATCTTCTGTCCCTTCTGTTAATCCCATAACGGCAAAATAGGTAAAGTGATCCGTTTCAGCCGTTAAAGTATTAGTTTCCGCGTTAACTGTTGTTACAAGAGCAACCCATTGCGAAGTTGATTCTTTCCAATAAAATACTCTTAAGTTTGATTCATTTAATCCGCTGATTTGTTCATCAGTGTAAGTGAAAGTCAAAGTTAATGTTTGGTTAAAATTAGTTATTGCTTGCGTGCCGGAAGTTGCTGTAAAATCATATATATACCCGCCAACAACACTTCTGCTGGATGGGGTTGGTCTTGAAGCAGTAACTGTTCCTTCAGATTCAGCTGTTATAAGGATGTTTGTGGAAACGCTCACTGCCCCGATTGGCAAACTAACAGCCGCTGTGGCATTTTGGTCAGTCGTTAAAGTGGTCTTTCCGCCGCCGCCAGCCGTCGCCGTCACCGCGCCTGTGGTTGTCGTTGGAGTGGTCGGAGTTGCTGGTACAGCAACGCCGCCTCCACCGCCACTTCCGCCAGAAGGCGGATCAGTGCTCGCGCAAACCTCACTTGAAGGAGTAACTGTCAAACTTGCTACCGGAGCTCCTGTAGCGCTTATTTCAGAATATGTATTATTGCACGAAACAGCTAAAATATCGCCAGTAGTATTTAAGATTTTTCTATCATAAGACCTGATTGTTAGTGTTGAATTTGTTGATAAACTAAAAACAATATTATTAGCGCCAACGACCATATCGTCAACTATTGATTCGTCTTGAATTACAAGTGTAACGCCACCAACTTCAATATTAGTATTAGCGTCAAAAATCATTTGATCTGCCACAGCTCCAACCGTCATTGGCGCAATCAGTAAAGCTAAAATTGTTATTACAATTTTTTTCATATTTGTTTCTAATGATAAATAATATTTATCTTATTGCTTGCCAAAAGAATGTTCGAACACCCGTAGATGTTCCTTCAATACTGCCAGTATTATATATCCTTAAGGAAATCTCATTAGAGATCGTGGAGGAAGCGGCTTGGATAATAAAGTTTTCTGGCAAAGAACTGGTTGCGGTAACAAATATATTATCACCGGATGCTACCCCAGTCGCGGAAGCGCACTCAGCATAAGCAGTGCTTGAAGCATTAACTGTAGTAGCGGCAATATTACAAGTGCCAAACATAAATTTAGTAATCGTATTGCCGCCACCAATGTCAAAAGTTCCATCAACATCAGCATTTCCGCCAACATGAAGCGTTCCTTGAGTATTTAGCGCCTCCGTAGTAGTGGCTAAACCACCAATCTCTACATCATCCGCGACATATAAATCACCGCCGCTGAAATCAAAAGTACCTTCAACGCCATCCGGACCGATATACAGATAATCTGTAGTAGTGGCTGAAGTAGACGTAGCGTGGTCAAAAGTCGCTAAACCGGTCACATTTAATGTGCTGTAAAACGAAGCCGCGCCAGTGAAAAGCGAAGTGCTGGTAGCTTGCAAGGCCCCATCTAAATAAGTAACTCCGCCAACATTTACATCATTTGCAACAAATAAATCTCCTGCCGTAAAATTCATATTAGAATCTTCAGTAAAATCTGGACCGATATATAGATAATCTGTAGTAGTGGCTGAAGTAGAAGTAGCGTGGTCAAAAGTCGCTAATCCAGTGAAAGTTGACGCGCCAGTAACAGTTAATGTCCCGGCTGTTTCAATATTAGCGCCAATTGTAGTAGCGGCATAAACGCTTATAGTAACCAAAAAAACAGAAATAAAAACACTCAATAAACTAGATAAGAAACGATGACTTTTAATAAATTTTTCCATATTTCAATTAATTATTATTTTCTTATTGTTATTTACTATGGGTTAATAAACAACAATAAATAACATTAAATTAATAAACTATTTTTCGACCTTTTTTATATATAATAATCAAGAACGCAAACCAACCTCCTTGTGTCTCTGTTTATTCTGATACCCATGTGAATTATAGCACAAGAACAAAAATTAAAAAAACTGCCAATTGTGGATAAGTTGATTAAATAAACTAAACCCCCCTCGCAAGAAATCAAGGGTTTTTAGCGTCTACTAATCCAATTTAATGTTAGTAATAGCGCGATTAATTTAATGTCCTTCTAATTCAATTAATTCTTGTTTTAAAACCGCGTTATCAGGTTCAATCTCTAACGCTTGTTCTAAATAATCAATTGCTTTGGGTATATTATTTTCTTGCGTAAAATAACTGGCTAAATAAGTATAAAAATCAATATTCCCGGGATATTCTTTGATTCCGCTCAATATCAATGACTCTATCTCATTTTTTTTCTCTGGAAAATCGCTTCTATACAAATCGGCTAATGAGCGATAATATTGGGAACGCCAAGGATGCAATTCAATCGCCTTTTTGTAATAATCAACGGCCTTTGATTTCTCCTCCCAAAAAGAACCGTATAATTCGCCCAAGTTAGCGTGAGCCGGAGCAAAACTTGGTTCTATCTCTATAATTTGAAGAAAAACGACTTCTGCTTTTTCATATTCTTCCAACATCATATAGATATTGCCCACTTTTAAGAGAGTATTATAATCATTTGGATTGTTTTCTAATGAAGAATTGAGCCGACTTAATTCGGCAAATAATCTATCTATCTGTTCCTGGTCGTATCCAATCGCCAAATACTTTTCAAAATCCCAAGTTTCTTCAACCGTTGGTTGGCTCTTGCTTGAAAAGAAATAATCTTTAAACAAAAAAACTGTCGCCCCTGCCGAGCATAAAAAAAATACAATTAATAAAATAATAAATTTTTTGTTCATTAGAACTAATTTTAAATGAATTTAATCAAAAAGTAAAGAGCCCCGAAGGGCTCTTTACTCTCATGCTAACAAGAAATTAGCATTTTTACTCGTACAATGTCTGTGGCGAAGAGGTCGTCTGTAATCCTTCGATTAAGTAACCATTCCACCATTGAGCAACTGTAGTCGTAGCGTTTGAGTTGGCGCCATAGTGAGTGCTATTGTTAGACCAGAGATCTGACCAAACAAAGTTGCCTTGATTGTCCTCGCTATAAGAATTTGAGTTATTCAAGACAACAGCAGCTTCGGCGGTAGTAGTAGCCGTATCTCCGCATAGATAAGTGGAAATACTTTCGCCTGTAGTGGCGTCTAATCCGGTAATTGTGCCAACCATCAATTGGAACCTAGCCGTATCGCCAGCCGGGACAACATAAGGCATAAATGTCTGTGTAGCCGTATTCTTCCCGTGCAAGTCGTAATGGAAAGATTCAGCCCAAGTGCTGTTATCGTTAACCATTGTTCCATCGTTGCCAGCCGAAACCGTGCTATAAGAGGTCTCTCCGCTCAACTTGGCCTGAAGATAAGCTCCATTAACATTGATGTCGCCTCCGCCGCTTGTGGCCGTCCAGAAGTTCAATTGAGATACAGCGATTGCTTCGGTCGTGTCATTCGCTATGTTGAAGTCAAACATAACTGCGCTGCTCTGTAACGCGGTCGCGCTCAAAGTGTTTAAGCTAACCTTTGGCTGCGCTAAATGAAGAGTCATCGCGCTACTCGTGCTTTGAGTATAGGTTTCTGACGCTTCGCTGCCCGAAGCCGCGCCATAGCCCTTAATGCCATCAGTTCCGCCTAATCCAACTTTGATGTCGGCTCCTGACGCGCCGGTCTGACCAGTGCCAATACCAGCTAATTTTGCCTTAACATAAATAACCAATCCTGCAGTGCTGTCCTTAGGAACTTGCAAAATACCTTTGCTGAATGACCATGTTCTGGTGGTCTGTCCAGTTGAAATGTTTCCAGAAGCAAACGCCGTGCTTTCTCCAGCTTTATAGAGATAGAACATTGTTACATCATCTGAATCGCCAGCAACTGTTCCGTTGGCTGTTCCGCCATCTTGCAAATTAAGCACTAATTGAGTTACATCAATATTTTCATTGCTAGCGGTTAACTTGATTCTGGCAACTTCAACGGTCTCGCCGGCCGTGACTATCTTTGACGAAGGAGTGCCTGAATCCAAATTAATAGTCAAAGTGCCAGACGCGGCAGAAGTCATAGTCGGACCATCATCTTCTGTTAATGTTTCAGTAACTGTATTCCCGGTTGTTACGCCATAAGCAATAATAGAAGCTCCGCCATTATCTGTTAATCCCCAATTTTCCGTAGCGTTAGAAGCAACTGATGTTTTATTACCCATCAGAGCGATATTAACGCTTGTTCCAGCGGCAATAATAATCGCGTCGCTGAAAGCGAATGTTGAGGTAGCCAACGCGCTTGCGATAGCGCTATTGATCGGCGAATATGCCACATCCGAACCGTCATCCCAAACAGCGTCTCCGTCAACATCCTTAAATATAGTTAAGGAACCCGTATTTGTAGCCGCCTGCCCTCTGCCAGCCATAAGAATTGAAGTTACTCTAATGTCTTCTCCTGAAGAAGTAGCATCAAATGTCCACGAGGACAAAACAACATTATTCTGACCAGCAATGATTGTGGCAGCCGCAGGCAAAGCGTTTCTAGTTACTGTCAAAGAAGCCGCTTTAACTGTCTGAGTGTTTCCATTAACAGCTGAAGACGGGGTGCCTGTAATACTATTTCCCGTTACATCGCCAGTAGCTGTAAAGCCGGAAGGGGTAATACTCACATAAATAGTATCATCGCTTGCCCAACCGCCGCTTGTGGACAAATCACCTCTAACCTTATAGACAGTATCGCCAACCGGCACGGTAAATGTGTCTGTCCATGCAACTGTTACGGCATTATTGGTAATATCGGTCGGACCCGCGACAGCATTGCCGCTTGGGTCAACTAATTCCAAACCGGACAAAGCGTCCTTAATGTGAGTAAGCGCGCCCGAAGAGGTAATAGTCAATGTGACAGCGCTAATAGTAACTGGTTCGCCGGTTACGGTAAACTTATACGCGCCGAGATATTGGTTGTTGCCAACCGCGATATTCCCAGATGATACATCGTTGCTTTTTGTAACTTGCAATGTTCCATTGCCAATTACAAATTCATTATCACTTAAGCGAGGATTTGTAGCGCTAGAGCCAGTGCCACTATATGTCGGAGTAATGTTGTATCCATAAGTTAAGCCCTTAACCAATAAATCAGTATTTCTGTAAATAGCTAATTTAACAGTTCTAGCAGAACCATCCGCAACAGTCGCTTTAACCTGGAACTGATTCGTCTGTCCTTTGTCAAGAGTAATTGTGCCAAAACTAAAGTTGACATATTTACTGCTCGCCACAACGCCATCAGCAATCTTTGTTCCGTCCTGCAATAACTCAAAATCAACAAGATCGCTTCCTAAACTCGCGCTTCCTTCTTGGTAAACTTTTACCTGGCTGAATTCAACTTTTTCATCCGAGCCCGCCGCAACCTGGAATGAGAAGAAAGTATAATCTTCTTTTCCTACTGGAGTGGGAGAAGCCGTTGTCGAAGAAGCGTTTCTGTAAGCGCCTTGCGAAATCGTCGCTGTGCCAATCGTAATTGTGCTGTTGATGGTCATCGTATTGCCGGTAAGAGGCAATGAAGCGTTCAATGTCGCGCTATCTTTCAATGTCAAACCAGATAAAGCCAAAGCGGGAACCTCGCCAGCGTAACTAGCCAAAGTCGCTTTCGCGGCCATGTTTCCAGCCAGAATAACTGACTTGGTTGTGCCATTGGCAATCGTGAAGTCATCGGTAAAGGTCGCTTCGTGCAAAGAGTTAAAGGTTTTGCTCGTATTATTGAGAGGTAAGTTTGTGCTTGCGTCAATAATATCTATTGAGCTAAAGCTCAAATCATTAGCCAAACTAACTCTTTGAACAACCAACGAATCAACGATGACATCGCCGCCAGTCGCGGTCAAATTAACCTTGGTAAAGGCCAATCTCGCCGCTCCGCCAACCGCAATACCTGCCGCTGGAGTGTCAGCCGCTAAGGTAACTCCTAAAGTCCCTACGCTCGCAACTGCTCCGGGCGGGAAAACCGTGCTCGCGTTCGCAACATCGGCTCCTGCCGTGTATCCTGCTGTGTCGGTGCCGTTAATCGTGTAAATCGCGTCAGCGTCAAAAACCGCCAAAAACTCCGCGGCAGTCATATTGAGCCAATACTTATTACCGTCATCAGCGCCATCCGCGGCGTACAATCTGTAAACTTTGTCATTTCCATCTTCTCTGACTAAATCGGTCGTGGTGAGGGAATCCATGGTTGCTTGATCAACATCCATAACATCATCCCAGTTGTCACCATTTCCGTTTTTATCAAAGTGCATATAACTCTCAAACACATGAGGAGATAGAATTAATCTCTTGAAACTTTTATCACCAACTATCTTGACGATATAAATGTCAAGTTGAGCCATGCCTTCAGCATTAGGATTGCGAACTAAATCGCCGTCCACAACGCTTACAGCGCCAACGCTCGCGATCGGGGCTAACATAGCGATTCCCGAAAGAAAACATATGGTGGTAATAGAAGTAAAAATAGAAACTGATTTCTTTAATATTTTACTCATTAATCTGTTTAATTTTAATCTCTAAGATTAGCTAATTCATATGGTATTAGATAACCTTATTCGATCTTTTTTCGTTTCTCAGCCATATCGACCTGAAAACAAATTATTTTACGGCTGACTAATTTATAACTCATACAAGTCCGACTGTCAAGGATTTCGACCCCTCAACAACCAAACCCCAAATTTTTAAATGTAGGGGGCTGCCCCCCGCAACGGGGGCAGCCCCCATCTTTACTGTTTGGGGGGCAGCCCCCATCTTAACTACTCACAAACATTAATCACCTCTTCCGTCGTTGTCGTTCCTCCCGTCTCCAATTCTCTCAAAAAGGTAAGTATCTCATAACCCGGCGTTGTCGTCCCCATTCCCTCTTCTCCATCAACCAACAAAACAGCCAAAATCTGCTGCCCAATATCCTTAATCGTCTCATCCGCTTCCACTAATTCATTCTTAATATCAGAAGACGCGTTTTCCTTAACTTTATCCAAATCCTCCTTAATCTGCTTCGTTCTGATTACAACCGCGACCGCTTCTTCTTTTGAAATTTTATCAATATCTTGGCTGAAATTAGCCAAATTTCCTTTGAAATCAACAACTACCTTTCTCGCTTTTGCGTCCGATTCGCCTGAAACAAGGGAATTTTTCGTTATTTTCGTCAATTCTTCCAACCGACGGCAAGCGAAATCCGCCTGCAATTGGCTCTTTTCTCCACCTAATAAAGCCGCGCTTTGAACGCTTTCACCCGCTCTTTTAACGGAATAAAGCAATTCCCCAGGCAAACTCATTTGCGCCGCCTTTAAGGTCATCCAAGGTCCTCCAATAAAAATCAAAGCCAGACAAGCCGCCAAAGCCATTGACTGCGTTTGTCTAATCCATTCAAAAAAGCCAACTGGCTCATCAAAGCCAATCTTCGCCATCAAATCCCGTCGCGCCAAATCAACCCATTCTCCCGATGGCTCAACTTTCCGCAATCCCTTGATTTTTTTAATTAAATCTCTATCTCTTGTCTCCATACTAAGTATGACGAACCCCCGCTCATTTTGTTACACAGTAAGGGGGGAAAGATGGGGGCTGCCCCCGTTGCGGGGGCAGCCCCCATCGGGGAAATCGGGGGCAGCCCCCATCTTCTAGGCATCGGGGGCTGCTCCCGCAACGGGGGCAGCCCCCATCTTACACTTCAACTCCTTCAACGCCCTATGAATCAACACCCTAACCGTTCCTTCGGGCTTTTCTAAAATTTGGGCGATTTCCTTGTTTGAAAAGTCATCCAAATAGCGCCAAATGATAATATTTTGATATTTATTCTCAATCTGACCAAGCGCCTTTTTTACTTCCTCCACATCAGAATCTATATTCAATCGGCTGTTTAAATCAAATTTATCTTCAATTTTAGATAAAATACTGTCTTCTGGGTCCATAATAAGATCCGTCCGCGATTTTTTGCGATAAAAATCAATCACCAAATTATTGGCTATTTTATAAAGCAAAGCCCTTGGATTCTCAATAACTGTCTTATCCGAGCCGTCTTCCGAGACATTCCGCCAAAAACGCAAAAAAACCTCCGAAGTCAAATCCTCCGAGTCCCGAGGCGAACTAACCTTCAAGTAAACAAAACGATAAATCCGCCCCGCATACCTATCATAAATTTTAACAAACTCCCTCTTCTTCATAGGTTTAGAGGGGGGGCAGCCCCCGTTTTTGCGGGGGCAGCCCCCCGATTGGAGAAGGGGGCTGCCCCCGTTGCGGGGGCAGCCCCCAAGAAACTATTCAAAATCAAGTTTTTCCTTAATTTGAAGGTCAACTACCTCCTCTTCTGTAACTCGTTTATACCATTCCGGCGAATTATCCCCCATTATCACCTCTTTGTCGCAAAGCGTTCCTTCGCGCGCTCCGATATAGTCGGGATAACTTGACCATTGATAATCCTCCAACTTACTAACCAAACCCGCAGAAAGAGGATTTAGGTGAATATATGACGAAAGATGCAGAAGATATTCATCTTTATCAATAATCTTACACCCGAATCGACCTTGAAAAAGATGCCCTGTTTTACTATATTTCTTGTTGAAATACATTGAATAACTTGTATGTAAAGATGAAACGAACTTGGAAATAGGCGTTTCTGTATTTTGCCTTATTGCTAAATGAATGTGATTAGGCATTAAGCAATAAAAAACAATTGTAACATTATATTTTTTGTTATATTCTCTTGCTTTCTTTAAATAAAAAATATAATCTTCTTCATCTAAAAAGATATCTTTTTTATTATTACCACGATTATAAACATGGTAATACGCTCCTTCATAGTAAATTCTTGGTTTATATTCTGCCATATGTATTTTGGGGGCTGCCCCCGTTGCGGGGGCAGCCCCCATTTCCACGCGGGGGCTGCCCCCAATTGTTTTCTATACAGTATAGGCGAAAAGAGATAAAACAGCAAGAGTTTTGTTCATTACTCCCCAAATGCGTACAAAGTTCCGTCGTCGGAGGCGATGTAGATTGTTCCTGTGGAATCAATCGCGGCTCCTTGGGAAATGACATCGTTTAATTCTTCGGATTGCCATTTGAGAGAGCCGTCGGGGTTAACCGCGTAAAATGTTTTGCTGTTGGAACCGATGTAAATTGTTCCTTCCTTGTCAATGATTGGCGAGGCGTGAATTTTTCCTTGCGCGTTGAAAGTCCACTTAGTGCTATCATCTGTCTTATTTAAGGCGTGAAGATAATAATCATGACTGCCAACATAGATCACATCTTGCCCAACGACTGGTATTGAATTACTAATCTCGCCAACCTGAACAAGATTAGACCATTTTAGACCACCATCAGATGAATTGAGAGCGTATAAACCATAAATACCGCCAACAAAAATTGTTCCATTATCATCCAAAGCGGGGGCGGTATCAAATGTGCTTGAAGCGCTTTTCCAAACGATGCTTCCGTCTTGAGGGTTAAGGGCGTAGACATTTCTACTGTTGTCGCCAGGACCTATTTGGCTAACAGTATAAATAATTCCATCTGAATCCAAAACTGGCGCTTTGACCCAATCTCCATTACTTAAATCCTGATTTTGCCAAACTAATTCTCCGTTGGGATTGAGGGCGTAAAGACCGTATTTAGAGCCGACATAGATGGTTCCGTCGGAGGTGATTGTTGGTGAGGAGCCGTCGTGAATATTGTATTTCCATTTTAATTGGCCTTCTGAAGATAAAGCGTATAGATAATGATAATTGTCAGATATGTAAATTGTTCCATCCGAAGCGATGGCGGGCGTCTGGATGGTTCCTATGGTTTGAGTGTTATAAAACAATTCCGCTGTTCCTGTGGCGTTGTCAAAGCTAACTTTGTAGAGGTTGCCGCTGCCTGCGCCGATATATATTTCCCCCTTCAAACCAATAACAGGAGACGATGGGCTGCTGCTTCCTAAAATTATTTCCCTCGGAGTACTGGTCGGAGTTCCTGTAGCTGTTCCCGTATTAGAACTTAATCCGCTATGCCGGATATCGCCTTGAAGCATAGGCCAAGCCGTGTCGGCTAATTCAGGGAAGACAGCGTCTGGCTCAATTAAACTTAAAGAATTTTGCGGATTGGGAACGGTTTGCAAAACAAAGTCCTGACTGTTGTCATCTCTGTCTATATTATTCCCGCTCCAATGATGCGCGCCGTTGACCGCCAAAAGTTCCGCCGTAGAACTAGCAAATGCTTGGCGTTCTAAACTACCCCAAGGAAAACTATCAGTATCAACTGGCTTTCCCTCCGCTCCCAAACTATCTTTTCCCCAAGCGATCAAATCAACTGTTTCGTTATCACTTTTTAATAACTTGATTTTGCCTCCTGCGGCGGATAGATCTAAATAAGTCGGATCGCCCGTGGAAAGAGCCATGGCCGTCAAATCTGGCTCCATACCATAAGAATAACCAGCAGAACTAGTAGCGGAAGTTAAGAGATAATAACTATGGCTGGGTAAGTTGAAATTAGGCAAGGAACTAGTTGCTTCGCCGTCAACATTAAAATATATGCGATACCAAGTAGTAGTTGATTGAGACGAAGCGCGTCGCATAGACCAACCGCTCAAATTGATTGGATCATTGGTTGGGTTGTACAATTCAATAAATTCGTCGGTCTTGCGGCTATCGCCCAGCTGAACGGATATTTCGCTAATAACTATATTCTCCGCTATGGCTGATGGGCTGGAAGAGGCGATATTGGAAATTTCAGAAAGATTTCCCATATCATCTTCGGACTTTATTGCCCAGTAATATGTTTTGCTTGGCGTTAAGTTAGATATAGTTAAATTTTCCGTGCTGCTCGCGGAAGACGGCGACGGCTCGCCGACAATATCAGTTGAAGACGCCCAGTTGAGAGCGGTGATTTCGTAGGAAGTGGAGTATCTGATGATGTATGACGAAACAACGATGCTGTCACCCGGGGCAGTCCAGGAGAGGGCGACTGTCCCTCGGGTGACTCCCGAAGTTGCTGACAAGTCGGAAACAACCGACGGGGGAGTCGTGTCAACAATTAAATTTAGCAATACATCCTCGCTTTCGTTTTGAGCCGCGTCAATCGCTTTTACGGCGAGATTGTTTTCGCCTTCCAATAAATCAAGAATGCAATCCCAATCGCCCAATCCGTCCGCGGTTGTCGTTGCTGCCGTTGTTGAGGCGAGGGAGACAGAAACAAGAAAACCAGGTGAAGATGTTCCAATCAAATTGATTTGATTAAAACCCAAAATATCCCCCGAAGCATGAGATGTGATGGAGACCACGGGAACGGAGACGGGGGCTGCCCCCGCAACGGGGGCAGCCCCCGATGCCCCACCCCCAATCGGAAAAGAAAATCCAAAAGGATGAGGAGACGGAACCGCTGGCTCTTCTTCTACCTCTTCTTCAATTTTCTCTTCTTCAACAATAATTATTTCCTCTATTTTCTCTACCTCTTTTACTTCTTTTATTACTTCAACTTCTTTTATTTCCTTTACTTCTTCTATCACTTCTACCTTCTCTATTACTTCTACCTTCTCTATCACTTCTATATTTTTTACTTCCTTAACAACAGGATTATTAACCAATGCCCCGCCAATTCCTGCTGATTGAAATGTTAAACCATTATTTCCGCCAAATAGTTCATCCCAAAAATTCCCAACAACCTCCATCACATATCCAGCATTTATCGGTCTTGTTTCTTCGGGATTGTAATACATAGATTGTTCCCAAGGATATTTAGATGTTCCGCCGCCTAATTCAATAACAAAAATACTTTTGCTCGCTTCTATTTCTTTGCTTTTGCCAAGTTTTGCCAAATGAAGCAAATCTATTCCTAATATGGGCGACTTTGTTAGAGTTATCGCGCCATTAAATTGAGCAATATATTCCTGTGTTATTTCTTTTAGTTTGTAATTGTTATACGCGATTTTATAGCCGTCTTTACTCCATTTTTCTATTCTATCCCACATAAAAAAATTACAAATCTCATCACCTTCCTCATCAACACAAACAGCGTGCGAACCATTGGCAACATAAGCCCAAATATGATTTGTTTTAGGACTTTCAATTTCTGTATCAAAGGTTTTTCTATGATGAGCCGTTCCAACTGTTCTAATAACTTCTTTTGTTTCTTTATCAACAAAGACAAAGACCGCTTCCCAGTCGCTATAGTGTTTATTTTTAACTGTTACTGGATTATTATTGAAAACAAAAAAAGTCCAATACTCATAAACCCAATGGTCGCCCTCGTCTTCTATGTGGTAGAAAACGACAATATTGTTGGTTTTTTCAGCAAAAGAGAGATTATTATATTTCGCTCTAGCTTCCGCTCCTTCAATTTCTTCTCCGTTGACAAAATAAAAATCCAACGGGTCGGTTGGATAATATTGCTCATCAGGGTCAAATTGAAAATTAGGCGCGTAATTTAAGACAGAAGGAGGATTATTCCCGTCATTCTGCCCCAAAACAAAAAAAGCAATCGAGCAAATAAAAAAAACAAAAAGTAAGATATATGACTTTGGAAAATAAAAGTTTTTCATCCAGGATCTTTGGGGGCTGCCCCCGTTGCGGGGGCAGCCCCCTTCCCCAAATCGGGGGCTGCCCCCTTTATCTAATTCTCGCTGCCCCAAACTCCCCACCCCAAAAACACCCCAAAAATAGCGCTCATTAAAGAAAAAGTTAATAGATAACTAATCATTTGACAATCAAACAAAAAACCAAACGAATTTCCAATCACAGGCGCGATTAAGGAGCCAAGAGCGAATCCAACCCCGCCTCTCCAAGTCAAAGACCATTTTTTAAGTTTGAAGAATAGGGAGTAGAGAAAACTGACAATAATGCCCATTATGAAGAAAAATAGCCAAAAGTCGCCTACTGTAATATTTGGATCTAAATTCAAAAACTTATTAAATGTCGCAGCGCTTGCAAGTGGCTCCATAAAAAAACTTGAGAGATAAATTCCAATAAGATACAAAGGATACTGGAATATCGCCGTCACAATAAATCCAATCACCAATCCCACAAAAACAACTAAAACCGACACTGCCATTTTCTTCGCGCTTTTCGAAAACCATTGCAAAGCAATTCCGCCGAATATACTTAAAGCGATAGCAAATGAGTAATGAAAAGTATATTCTATATCAGGAATTCCCATATACATCACCACCCCCCAAATCAACCCGCCTAAACCAAACCCCAACGCGACGGTCAATAAATACTTCTTTAACGATATTATGTTGTCCATAAAATTCTCCTTTCTTTTTAATTTTAACTTTTAATCGGGGACAGTCCCCATTCAAAATGGGGACTGTCCCCAAAAGATATATCCCTATCCCAATGAAATGATTTGAAATCCTTTTTCTCCCATTATATCACAAAATCGCTTGCGGAAAAATGGGAGGGTATAACAGCAACAACAACAAGGTCAGACCTTCAGAAAGAGAATTGAGGTCAGACCTTTTCAGTTTTGAAAGGTCTGACCTCAATGCTTCTTAACCCAAGGATTTTTTTTATTAAAACCCTGCAAATAATTTGATTTGACTGGAGGGGATTGTTTCAATGAGGCCTTTTTGGTCTACTAGGTTTAGACCGATGACCTCGCCCTTGATATTAACCAACGGACCGCCATTGGCTGAAGAATTTTGCTCAGTTAAATTGATTTTGAGAATTTTCGCGTAAATACTTCTAATGATGCCTAAATTAACAAAACGATTTAACCCTTCTTCTGTTAATTCGGCGCCTATTAAAATAATCCTCTGTCCTAATCGCAAGTCCTCAAAATCAACAAAAGAAACGACTGGCAAATTACTCTCGCCTATTTTAAGCAAAGCCAGATTACTTCCCACGTCTTTTTTCACGACTTCCGCCGCCAAAGAATGACTATTTCTAAAAATTAAATACCGGTCGGCTTTAGTGGAAATATTGTCAGCCGCCGTTATAATCAAGCCATCGCTCGCAATCACGAAACCCGAACCCTGACTAATTATTTTCTCCCCTTGAAGCGCCTGGACAATAACCAAGCAAGGTCCGACCTTACTCACGGCGTCTTCTATCGCCGTATTTTCAGTAATAACAATTTTTTCTGTTGGATTGATAATAGTTGTCCCATTTCCCGATTGATGAATAAATTTAATTTTAGAAAATGAAGGAATTGTGGAAAGATACGGTAAAAAAAACTGGTCAGCCAAAACGCCGCCCAGCCCTCCAATGACCAAAATTGCGAACAAATTAAAAACTTTTTTACGCATAAACAAGATTTGCCTCAAACGACTACCAATTCAATTCTATCTTGCGGCTAATACTCATATATTCCCCCTTTGAAGTAATAGTATCCGAGCCATTGTAGTCGGCAGTATATTTCGCGCGAGCGTTAAAGTCAAGACTATCCGCAACAGTTCCCCCGCCAGCAACATCGCATCCAATTCCCATTTCTTTCCTCACCTCATACAAACATCTCTCCGCGCCGGCGTCAGCGGCGTAAAGCGCGATGACTGATTGGCCTGTTTGCCCGGCTAATCTAGTCTGCTGGATTGTTAGAGTAGCTATCCCTATCACAATCGTTGAAATCATACTCAAAACCAAAACCGCCAAAACAATGGAAATCGCCCCTTTTTGAAAATTTTTTTCCACTAGTTGTCTTTTTGCCATTTATTATATCTTAGAACCGCCTTGAAGCAATGGTGCTTTGCAAATCCATTTCAAACTCTTCTTCCACCTGTCCATCTACTGTTCCTATCTTCATGACTGTCGTAACGAGCGCGCGCGCGGGAAAGGACTCTTTCGTGACATAAAATCCGCCCACCACTTCAAGATCCGAAGGACTTAAATCCTGCCAAACTCCCGCATTTACTCGCCTTTGAATTTTGTCGCTGGAAAATTGATAATCAATGCTATCTCCATTAGAATTAATAATACTTAAAGAAATCAAACCATCACCTGAAGCTGAAATAATTTCGCTCGCTCGGATTTCCTTATTCATTGTTTCTAAAATATAGCCAGCTGATTCTTGAACATTCTGCATCACAAAGACCCTTCGCTGGGTTTTAATAACAGAAATAGATATTGTTGACACGCTTAACATAATTAAACTAAAAGTAGCCATAGCCACCAATAACTCAACTAATGTAAATCCGTTCTTTTTATCTTTGTTTTTCATTATTTCCAATTCCATAACCTATCTTCCGCGGTTAGATTCCGCCAAGCGCCGCCCCTTTGCCATTTAACTTCCACAACCACCTTAACTTCATCAGAAGATATTTTCGTTAAACTAATTTTACGATAAAATTGACTATTATCGCCTGAATCATATTGATAAAGCCCGCTCACAGTATTAAATTTCAAAGGCATTTCAGAAAAAGCCAACAAATTAGGATTGTCGTATTGAACCAAATAATCGCCGCTTAAAACTGTGTCATACCAATCGCTCCAATCCGACTGCGTCCTCCTCATATATCTAACCATCTCTATCCCCTCCTGCGCCAAGCCCGAAGCGGTTAATCGCGCTTGACTCAAAGAAGCAGCCCGCAAAGAGGCCTGACTTAAATCTAAGATGCCAATCATGCCAACGGAAACAATAAAAATCGCGACAATTACGCCGATTAGAGAAAACCCAGATTTGGGGGCTGCCCCCGTTTTAGGGGGCAGCCCCCAAATAGATACTTTCATATAGTTCTACTCAACTTGAATCAACCCAGCTGTGGTAACCCGAATCGTCTTAGATAAGGAAGAATTTGTAACCTTTAACGAGATAGTCCCCGAAAGACCTGGCGTATTATTGCCGTTAATATAGGTGGTTGGCTGGGGCGGTTCAAAAAATATGCTCATTTTCCCGGCAGGCGTTGAAACCGAATCTACCTCAACGCCTTGAGGAAACAAGGAAACTTCTTCGATAATATCGTCCGATGACTGGTAAGTTGAATTATCGTTTACATCCCCGTAGATAATATAATACGAATCGCCTTCTTCAAGATAAACGCCGTAGCCGTAATAGGCGCCCGCGATGTCAAAACCGCTCAAAGCCATATTTTGCGCTTTTCTAATATCGGAAACCAATTTCTGAACGGACTGAGCCAAAATATATTTTCTTTGGCCTTGCCTGTAATTTGCTAAAGTGATGGCGGAGATTAAGCTGATAATGAACATTACTACTAATAATTCCGTCATTGAAAAACCTCTCTCTCGCCAAAAAATATTTTTCATAATTTTTACCAAGGAATAATCTCCTTCCAATCGGGCAAACTCTCTTGGACGCCAATTGTTTGGGTTTTTGAACAGGTGTATCCGTCTGAATCAGTTACCCTTAAAACAACATCCTTCTCGCCCGTCGTTGTAAATTGAATTGTCGGATCTTGCGCGCTGGAAGAACCTGGATTACCGTTTTCAAATGTCCAAGACCAAGATGATTTTGACGCCCCGCCGTAAACAACCGACTGGTCGGAAAAAAGAACATCTTCTTCCACGCTTGGCTCGGTTGGCAACCAATTGAAATTAATTGATGGATACCGATGCGGTTCGGTCGCGAAAGAAGGACCAACCACCCAGCCGGAATCATTACCCTCGCTGTCATAGACCTTTACCCGCCAATAATATGTCGTGCTGTATCCCAGTTGACCGGCCACGGGCGTTTCGGCAACTGTCACTGTTTGATTATTTGTCGTCGGACTCGGATTAGATAATCCGCCAAAGTCGCGATCTACCTCAAGAGAACTAAAATCGCTGTTGTTGTCAACTTGGAATTGAAATCTTTCTTCATCGTCGCCGCTTGGGTCATAATAATTCCAAGAAAAATAGTGAGCCGCGTTGCCGCAATATGTCGTTGAATCTCCGACAGAAACACTAAGATCAGAAACAATAGGCGACTGGACATCAATGATTACTTTGTAATTGCCGCCCGCGGCGGCATCGGCGCCGTTAAAACTAATCCAACCAACAACATCGCTACCCCAAGCCCATCCATGCCAGTCGCCATCCGCGCCAATATACGCCGGGTTGGCCTGACCATGATCAAACCTAATCCATCCGTCCCAACCGCCGCCATAAGAGAGCGCTCTAGCCCAACCATTAATATTAACATTTGATCTACCCAACTGATTTGACGGAACGGCCTTGGCAATGCAACTACTACCTGGACAAGGATCATTAGAAGGAGGAACCCCCGTATCGCTTTCGTTAAAACTAATCCAACCAATATGTTCCGACCATGCGTACCCGGAAAAATTACCATTACTCACATCTACATTAACTCCATAATTAACAGCGCTTCCGTCAGAAAGATTATTAAAACTAATCCAACCGATGTTTTCCGACCAAGCAAATCCAACAACATTGTCTTCTAATCCAGCTTGAACAATAGTAATTTTTTGACCAATACCAAAAAAAACAACAATGGCAACAATTAAAAAAATACTAATAAAAATGACTACTGATGCCAATTGTGTTTTTAAATGAAAAAATTTTAGCATAGAAATAAAACCACAAAACAGTTATCCGCTTATCACCACGATTCAATTACATTCTAACAAAAAACTTGCATCCAAACAAAAAAAAGTTATCCACAACAAAAATATTTATTAAGATTAACTTTTTTATTTAAAAAAATTATCTCTCCTTTTTTAAAATAATGTCCTTGAAAAAGAAACAATGAAGCTTTTAAAAAAAATAGTAATTAAAAGACCAAGAAACATCCAAAAAGCGAAGGAAATGTGAGTTTTTTGTTTTTGCGGAACAAATGAGAGCAAAGATGAAATAAGTATAAATACAAACATAAAAACTATTGAATTTTCAATTGAGAGAAAAAGTTTTGACCATATCGCTCGGGAATAAAAAATATAATTTATTATTAAATAAAAACTTATTACAACAAAAATAGTGATAACAATCCAAACTTTTCTTAAAAACTTTTCCAAAATTTTGCGAAAGACAATAATTAATAAAAACAAAATACCCTGCAATTCACTACTAAGCTGAACTCTAAGTTCTGTTTTGATTAATTGAAAGAATATAAAAATCATAAAATACCCAGTTCCAATCTTCAAATAATTATAATAATCTTTTTTTAATGAATTTTTTAATTTTAAAATTCTTTCTTTGAGATTTAACATTTTCCCCTTAAAAGCCATTATGTCCCTGAAAAAAAGAAAAAAATTCTGACAAATTAAAAAAAGCAAAATTGGAATAAAAGTATTGATCAACAAAGAAAGAGAGGGAAAATAAGGAAACGCCGCGTCTTGATAATACTTAAGAGGCAACAATAAAGAAAAAACAAAAAACAATTTAGCATCGCCAGCTGACCACAGATTAAAATACCAAAGAGCGTAACCAATTATTAAAGCAATAGCGCAATTAAGAAACACTTTCCCAAAATAATCCCACCTAATGGTAATAATCTGCCAAGAAGCGTCTACCGCCTCATGTTTAATGTTTGTATAGTAAAAAACCATTACTGGTTCAGCTATTAAATTCCAAATAGCTAAAACAATTAGTATCGCGACGCCATAAATCAATCCCGATACAATCCATTTATTTTTTATTTTTCCCTCTTTAAAATCTTGGTAGCTCGTAATTACACCGATTAAAAAAAGGCATGGTAAAAATAGGAAATCAAGTATCATATTAACTAATTGGGTTTAACTCTTTATCGCCATAATGCTTTATATAATCTCGCCAAATTCCTTCGCAAATATCGTAGGCCTTGCAACCATTGCATCTGTCTGTTTTAACGCGAGCCAATTGTTTTCTGGAATTTTCTACATTTAAATTTGTAAAATCAGGCGCCAAATGTTCTGTGTGAAAAGTTTTTGATTCCTGAAATTCGCTAATTTGACCTTCGTATCCCACAAAATGACAAAAAGGAACATAACGAACTGTCCAATGAGGAATTTTATTTTTTCTTCCCAATTCCAAGCATTGACGAACATAGGGGGCAATTTTAGAAATTTTCGGAACAAATCGAAAAAAATTATTATTAGCAGCTCCGTAAGTAGGATCCACAAAAATAAATTCAGAATTTTTAAATCCAAATTTTATAATTAACTGCCCAATTTTTTTTAAATACAAATAATTTTGCTTAATAATAATCGTATTGGTGCCTAACCGTTTGAGCCCCAAATCCTGAATATTTTTTATGCCTCGCGCCATTTGCTCAAAACTTCCTTTTGATTGAGTTAGTAAATCATGTAGCTTCGCGTTATGCCCATGAATGGAAAAAATCAAATCAGTTAAACCAGCTTGAACAATTCTTTTAGCAAATTTTTCATAAGCAAAAAGTCGACCGTTAGTAGCCATCACTATATTCTTAAATTTCAATTGAGAAGCAAATTTAATTAAATCAAGAATGTCAGGTCTAATGGTCGGTTCGCCCCCAATTAATTCTAAATAAGTAAAACCATTATTCCTGGCCCATGCCATTTCCTTCATAACTTGTTCGGTGGTTTTATCGACTAAATCTCTTTTATCAACATTCAAACAAAATTGGCAATTGTTGTTGCAACGATAACCAGTAATAATGACTATTTTATTAATTTTTTTACTTTTATTTTTCATAAACAGGTTGGAATTCACTATCGCCAAAAAGTTTGGAATAACTATTCCAGACACCTTCGCAATTTTGGTAGTATTTGCACTCTTGGCATCTTTTAAATTTAGTTTTATTTTTAATTCGCTCAAAATCAATACTTTCCACAATAATGTCTGGCGCGCCAACCTTGGTGTTAAAAGGGCTGGACTCAACCATTTTATCTTCGTGACCAGACAAACAGCAAAAAGGGATATTAAAAACTATTCCTTTATCTAATTCTAATTTGTCAATTAAATTAAGCGTTTTTTTTAAATAAGGCGCGACTTTTTTAATACTAATTCCCACTTCACGCCAATTCTTGGCCATTCTCCCTGTATATAGGGGGTAAATAAAGCAAAAACTTCCGATCCCCATCTGACTAAAAAAATCAACAAATTGCAAGTACTCTTTGTAATTATATTTGTTTATAACTGTATTTATCTCTATACGAACCTTTAATTCTTGTAAATTTTCGATAGTTTTTAATATATTTTTAAAAGCTCCTGGAACATTTACTAAATAATCATGTATTTTATCTTTATGGCTATGAATTGAAATTTTCACAAAATCTAAACCTGATTCGACTAAATGCTTGCAATAATCAGGATACGCGAGGGCAATGCCATTTGTTTCTATTCTAACAATATCAAATTTTAAATGTTTAGCGAAATTTATTAAGATTTGCAAATCTTTTCTTACTGTCGGCTCTCCGCCACCGATTCCTAAATACTTAAAACCATCTTTTTTAGCGTCATAAATTATTTTCAGAAGCTCTCTTGTTGAATTGTTAACATTCCTTTTTTCTGGATCAATAGAACAAAACCTACAATTCGCGTTACAGACATAACCAGGCAATAACTCAAAGAGGTCTCTATCTTCCTTTTTTAATATTTTTGTATAATTTCCAAACATAAGTTTAAACTAATTTTTTATACTGTTCGCCTTCCTCGGTTAAACTCCAAAAATATTCGCCTTTTTTAAGTTCTTTTTTAACTAAATTTCTTTTAGATAATTTTTCACCAATAAAAAAAACTTCGCTCCTGTCGCTACAGGTGGCGCACATTTTAATTTTTTTTGCCAATATCAAAACTCTTTTGCTCGAGATATTGTTTTCAGTTTTTAATATTAATATCAAACATTTTTCAAGGTCGGTTAATGGTCTGTTGCCCTCGGAAGTTTTTATTAATAATCTTGAAGTTTTTTTAGAATTAATCATTTTTTAAAAATTTTTTAAAAGCTTTAATAAAAATATCAACTTCCTCTTCTGTGTTGTAAATAAAAAAAGATAATCTCATGGAAATAGGAGAGCCAAAAAAATCATGCAAAGGCTGAGCACAATGATGGCCACAACGAACCGCGATAGCATGATCCTTTAATTCATAATTTAAGTAAAGATTAAAATCATAAAGAGATAATTTTTTGGATTTTAGATAAAACGCTATTAATGAGCTGGGCTTCTGCTGCTTATAATCGATTAAAAATTTAACTTCACTAATATTTCGCAACTGTTGTTGAGCATAATGAGTGAGGGATTCAATTTTTCTAGTAATCTTTTGATAGCCGATGTCAGACAAAAAATTAATAGCGGAATTAAGACCGGCTATTCCTGCGTAATGCTGTATGCCGGCTTCAAATCCCGATGATGATGGAAGATATTTAACATAAATATTATTACCTTTTATTTTTACTGATTGAACGGTTCCGCCACCAACATTAAAAGGGCTAAAATTTTTAAGATGGCCTTCGCGAACATATAAAACACCTATGCCCGTCGGAGCGCCAAGTTTGTGCCCTGAAAAAACAAGATAATCTATTTTATTTTCTTGAACATCTTCTTTATGCGAGGCGACATATTGCGCGTCATCAACTAAAATCTTCGCTCCTTTACTATGCGTCAAATCAGCAATTTTTTTCACTGGATAAACTAACCCTGTAACATTAGACAAATGAGTAATCGCGACTAACGCTGTTTTCTTGGTAATAATTTTATTTAATTTATCTAAATCTAAAGTTCCATCTTTGTTAGGCGATAAAATTTTAATTTTTAATCCCCTTTTCTTGCTTTGTTCATAATACGGAAGTAAATTACTATGATGCTCAAGAGTTGTCAGCACTATTTCATTTTTTTCCTTACTTATTGGCAGTGAGGCCGCGATTAAATTAATGCCTTCAGTCGTATTTTTAGTCCAAATTATGTCATCAGATAATGAAGCGTTTATAAATTGCCTTACATTTTCTTTGGTCTTCTCGACTAATTCTTGAACTTGCCAACTTAAATAATGGCTTGAACGATTACCGCCGCAAACCCCTAGGTTTTGATAATAATCATTAACTGCTTTAATTACGGACTTTGGTTTTAGCGCCGTACAGGCATTATCAAAATAAATTAATTTTTTACCATTAATTTTTTTCTTCAAAACGGGAAATTCATTTTTTATATTAATAATGTTCATTTACTTAATTGGTCTGACTTTAGTTTTTTGGCCAAAAAACTTTAAATAATCCTTTCTCACTCCACAACAATAAGACGATAAAGAACAACGCTCGCATTCTATCATTTTTATCTTTTCCCTCAAAGAATATTCTGGTTTTTCGCCACGGCTTATTTTTTGATAATCAATGTGATGCTCCTTATATTCTTCTAAATAGCAAGGGGGAATGTGGTCAATAATAAATTTTATATCAAATTTTTGGCATTTCCTAAATGCTTCCAATAAAAAAGGTCTCGCTTTTTTATAACTGATTAAAATTTCGGGATTTTCCCCAGTCGCTCCTATTATTTTTATAAAACTAAATTGGATATATTCCACTTTTGGAAAATTTTTATTAACAAAAACAACATAGTTTTTTAAGCGCTTATAATTTAAAGAATTAACAATGCAAGTTAAGCGAAAATTCGCTCTTCTTTCTTGTAGATTTTTTATTCCTATTATTTTTTTATTGAACAATCCTTTGGTTTGAGTTATTTGGTTATGCGCTGAAGAAATATGAGAAGGAAAATTTATATTAAACAAATCCACACCAGAATTAATAAGATCAATCGCTAATTTTTTATAATAACAAGTTATTCCGTTGGTCTGCAATTCAACAAATAATTTCTTATCTTTCGCTTTTCTAATTACCCAAAAAAGATCCTTCGATAAAGTCGGTTCTCCGCCACTTATAACCAAACCGCTTTTTTCTTGATTAATTATCTGCTTAAAAAATTCTTTTTCCAACTGGTCTTTTCTCCCTTTAGCCGAACAAAAAAGACAGTTTTGGTTGCATTGATTTGTGATAGAAATAATACTCATTTTGATTTATAGCTAAACGGTTTTTTTTATTATTAATTATTGTTTTTTAACAATTTTTTTATCAATTTGTCTTTATCCCAAAAAAATAGCCCGTAAATAAACATTTTTCTAAAATCTTTTGGTAAAAAATATACTTTGTCTTTATTAATTTTGACTTTTTTAAACTTTTTTAACGCTAAAAATGCATGTTTAAAACTAGGAATTAAACTCTTGCTAAAAAAAAATTTAAACTCTTTTTTGGAAACAGGCCGCCCTTTTGTAAAATGGCCTAACACATAATCTCTCATATCATCTATTAATTTACAAGGAACCCCTTGATAGACGCGGTTTGAGGCGTTAAATCCATCTTTAATTGGCGAATTATTTTGGTATCTATTAACTCCGATTATTTTTGAAACGGAAAAAGAGCCGATGCCAAACATTGAACATGGACGAGGAATATTATAATAAGGAGTTATTTGTTCTGTCTTATCTTTGGGTGAAAAATTAACACCATACCATTCGCTTAGACAAATCTTTTTAGAATCCGGATAAGTATAGTTAAATTTAATAGCTATTTGCTGTAGCAACTTTAATGTCCGGTCAATTTTTTTTTGAATTTGAAGATAAAAAGTTGCTTCATTATCTTTAAAATACTTTTTTAAATAAAAATTTGTCGGTTTCAACGGAAATAAAGAAATATTATCTGGCTTTAATTTGATAATATTTTGAAAACTCTTCCTAACTGTTTCGTGGCTATCGCCCTTAAGGCCGATCAACAAATCCACATTAACTGTAAATCCAAAAGATTGCGCGTCTAATATTGATTTTTTTACTAATTCATAAGTTTGATAGCTACGATTGGCATATTTTAACACTCTTGGGTCTAAAGATTGAACCCCAAAACTAACCCTGTCAAAACCAAACTTCTTAATAATTTGCAATTTTTTGCGAGTAGTAGTAAAAGGATTACACTCATATGTTTTTTCGCCCAAATTACTAAAATTATAATCGTTAAATAAATTAACTAAAAAATTATCTAATTGCTTTTCATTTAATATAGAGGGACTGCCTCCACCAATATAAATATTATTGAATTCCACACCCGAAAAAACATCTTTGTAAAAAGCCATCTCTTTAATAATCCGCGCGAGATAACGATTAACTGATTCCTTGTCTTTGGTTACTACCGAAGGAGTCATACAGTAACTACACTTTGATTCGCAAAATGGTATGTTAATGTAATAGCTAAGTAAATCTTTTCTTTTGCCTTTCTTAATCTCTTTAATGGCTTTTACCCACATTTTTTTAATCTCAAAAGCGTTATATGAATTAAATTTATTTAATCGAAAGAACATTGAATTGAAAAAGTATTTTGTTGCTTCTGATCTTTGATAAGATAAAAAATCAGTTAGCCTGGTTAACGCTTCTAAATGAGCGGTTGTTTTGTCTATTTTTATGGAATCTATTGGATGATGAAAGTTTCCAGTTGCTTTAATCTTTATTCCATCCAGATTTAACCATGACTTTATCTCCGGCGTTTTAATATAGTTCAGATAACTTTTGTGCATTCCTAAGCAATATTTTTTTAATTTACATTTTTGGCACTCCGCCAAATAAACAACTTCTTCGGCAGGCAATGTTCTCCAAGCATATGGCCATAAAGACGGCTCCAGTGCGCAAAGCGGAAAATGATATAAGCGAAAGTCATTAAATAATTTAAAATATTTTTTAGCTTCTTCCAGCGCGGGCTGTATCTGCGTATATGTAATCCCGACATTGTTTTTGTTGACTTCCGCTTTTCCTTCAAACTCCAAAAAAATTAAAACAATCCTATCGGCTTCAGTAAAATTATTTTTAATGAATTCAAAAAAATTTGGTATTATCGCTAAATTATGGCGATTGGCGATAATTCTTATTTCAACCTTTTGATTTACTCCTTTCTCGCGCAACAGCTTTTTTAACCCCTCTATTGTTTGGTGAAAACTGCCGGGTATCTGCGTGATGCCGTCATGAATTTCGGCATTATGGCCATGCAGAGGAATGGCAAAATCAATATTCTGATAAGACAAGCATTCTTTTCTAAAACTGTCATAGAAAAACATTCTTCCGTTGGTTAAAATCCTTATAATAACTTTTGGAAATCTTTTCCGTATGTAGTTTAGTAGTTTAAATAAATAAGGACAAATTGTTGTTTCGCCGCCAGTTAAACTTATGCTCCCAAGTGTTGTGTAGTTATTCTCTTTTAACTTTTCTTCAAAATAATTAACAACTGATTCAAAAGTAAAACAATCTTCTTGGATCATTTCTTCCGTGTTGGTGCACATTACACAGCGATTATTACACTTGTTCCAAATTGGCATTTCAATATGATTCATGATGTCTTATATGTTAACTATTAAACCCAACCATGCGCTTTGCCAAAGGCCATAATCACTAAAGCGCAAACTGGCTTATCTTTACATATTATTTCTTCCGTCGCGATATTTATTTCTTTTTTAAATTTTTCTTTTCTATATTTCATTATTTCGCTCAATGAATTTTTTATGTCTTTCTCAACTTTTTTTTTGCTATTGCCTTGAATTTCAACAACTATTCCATTCCCTGAATTACCTTCTTCTTTTATCCAACCTAAGCCAGCGCAAATGGTTTCTCCTTTATTAAGGGTTCTGGATTGAGATAAAATAACATAAACTTTCTTGCCGTAATCGTTATAAGAATAATTCGGTTTTTTATTTATAATCTTAGAGTTGTGGGGCAGAACCGACGACAAGCAAATTAAATTTAGATTAATCATACCTGCTTTTTCCAACGCTTTGCAGTAAGCGCCTTCTTCAGTGGCTCCCTCGCCGCTTCCTTGGGTTAAAAAAATTTTTATTTTTTTCATTAATTTTAATTTTAATTAAACTTTACTAATACGGCGTGATATTTATTGTTTATTTTTAATTTTTTTAAAATTTTATTTCTCTTAAAAATTGTGATTTTATCATTGCTAACCAGACAATGAGTACCCAAGAGAAACTCTTTTAATTGATTTTCCTTAAAAGAATCATTGCAACGAGGATATTTCCTATAAAGAATTACATCTTTATAATAGATGCTGGAATTATTTACAACGCCTTTGAAAAGTAACTGGATTCTTTTATGAAAAAAATCATTTGCGTCGCTGTCTTGCAGAGCATCAAACCAAATTAATAATGGAAAACGCAAATTTTTTTCAATTTCAGCGGCATAATTCGGGTTTTCCTTCCTAACAGCTTCTAATATATTTTTATTGTATTTCAACGCATTTTTACAATGGTACGAACAGGGTTGATAGAAACTTAAACTAAAGTTTAAACCATATAAAAAATTATTTAAAAGAAAATTCTTTTTCTTTTCAGTTATCCTTTTAAAAAGAATCTCTTTCTTTGTTTTTTCGTCATAATTTCCAACATCAAAATTTAAATAATTATCTATACAACACTTTGGATAGCCCAACGCTTCGGAAAAATCTCTTAATTGAGATACTGTGGCAAAATTACTATATTCTGGATCTTCCTTAGCAAATCTTTGGGCAATTTTTTTGTCTTTGGAAATATAAATATCAAAAAAAATTTCCTTATTAAAAACAGAGTTTTTTCTCTTAACTTTATTAGAAATTGCAAACAAGCCCTGATTTTGACAAAATTGATTAATCTTCTTGAGCTCGTCTAATGTACTACAACATTCCTTCGTTAATTGTTTTAAGCCATATTTAACAGCTATAAAATCTATTTTTTGCAACATTTAATTTGTAATGATATTACCGCGCTATTTTCCAAATAAGATTTAATAAATGTCTAAAGTTGTCTTTATCTTGGGATAAATTAATCCTTATATATCCGCTTTTATTAAACACTTCACCGGGCATTATTGAAATACTATATTCCTTGGCTAATATTTCAGCTAATTTAAAAGTGTTTATGCCTCTTATTCTGGGAAAACAGACGCAACCGCCTTCCAGTTCGTAATTTAAAATTATTTTTCTTTCTTTTACTAATCTGCTATTTTTTAACGCGAACCAATTATCTTTAATATTTCTTATGTAATCTTTGGTAATTTTGTTTATATTATTTATGGCCAACCCTGTTATTGTCTCACTAATTAATGGAACACAATGTGTTGTATGGTCTTTATAATCCCTTATTTTGCTTAATGTTTTTTTGTCGGCGATCATCCAGCCAACTCTGATTCCCACAATTCCGGCGCATTTAATAATAGAACCGGTGGCAAATACTCTGTCATAAAAATTTTTAACTATTCCATAACCAGAGAAAAATATTTTTTTTGAAGTATTGATTGGTAAAAATCTATAATGTTCGTCAAAAAGAATATCAACCTTATTTTTCTTTGCCGCCTCGGCAATTTCAATTATTTCTTTTTTGTTAAAAGTAAAGCCCAATGGATTGTGAGGAATGTTAAGAATTAATAAATTCGGCTTAATTTTATTTATTTTAAAAATCAATTTTTCCAATAATTCCGCTTTCCCCTTATATTGCAACGCGTCCAAAAAATGCACTTTTGCCTTTAGCGCTTGAGGGATAAGATAGAGTAAAGGAAAAGCCGGATACAAAAGAAGAACTTTTGATTTACTATTTAAAAAAATATTAAAAAAGATATACAAAGCTTCCGAGGTTCCGCTGGTTACTATTATATCATTTGGCTTTACGCTTTCGTACGCGCGCGATATTTTCTTTCTTAAATCTAAGGAACCCCAAGTAGAGTTATTTCCTAAAAAAATATTATTGAGAAATGAATTATTTATTTTAATTTTTTGTAAAAATTTGTCCAAGGTAAAATCAGGAACGCCGCTTTCAGAAAAATTATGCTTACAGGGTCCAGTTTTAATAAACCAATCTTCCATTTTAACTTTTTTTAAAATCATATTTCTTGAGTGCGGTTAAATTTTTGAATTAATTTTAAATTTCTCTTTTCTTTATTGTTGTTGCGAAAAAGAATATTACGATTAGATGATATGCTCTCATCATCCAATCCTACAAAAATTGGATATTTTTTAAGATCAACTTTATTTTTTATCTCTGATAAAATTTGCGCGATATTTTCTAAAGTTATTAATTTGTATTTTTTTCGATTGTATAAATTTTCAAGCAAGGTTCCATGGGTAATAAAAATTGGGAAAAGAGCAATTCTTCCTTTATATTTATGTTTTTCGTAAAAATTGATAACTCTTAAAATTGAATTTTTTGTTTCTTTTAAGGAATCTTCTATAGATAGCATTGGAACTCCCGCTAAGATATAAGAGCATATTGAAACGCTTATCTCTGACAGTTTCTTAACACACTCCTCGTAATCTTTCAATGCTAAATTTTTTTTTAAAATCACATTACGAACATAATTTGAATAGGACTCTAATCCGATTCCGTATTCTAACCCTATATCTCCATTTAATATTCCCTTTATTTGCCGTAATTTATCTAAATCGCAATATTCCGTCCTCCCCTCGATTAAAACACTCTTAATGTTTTTTAACTTTTTAATTTCTTCCATTAATCTTAATACTTGTTTATAATCAATTTGTTTTTCGTCTAAAATAGAGCCTGAACTTAAAATATCAATACGCCTGATTTTGTTTTGCTCTACGATTTTTTTAAGAGATTTAAATTGGGATACTATGTTATAGTTCTTAATATTTTTACAATGGACATCAAAACCACAAATAAAACATCTCTTCCCCTGAATAATTTTTCGACAAGGAGGAGTTTTAAAAACTATCATTAATCTATTTTGTGTTTTTCCGTTTATAAATATCTTGTTTGTCGACCAATAAGCCGGTTTTTCCATAAATTTATAAAATAATCACAAGTAATTATTTCCAATTCAATAATTTAAGCGATTTTATTTCATCATTAACATTTTTCGCGGAATAAAACTTTAGATACTCCCTTTGAATGCCATTGCATTTATTTCTATAATAACAATTCTGGCATTCGTCTACATAATAAAACATTTTGTCGTAAGCGCCAATAAGTTCTTTTTTATTAATAAGCCAATTTTCAGTCGGACCAGAATAATAAGTTTCATATATATTTGGATCGTACTGCGCTAAAACGCCATTAAAATGACAAATATGAAAATTATAAATAAAATACTTCTTTTTTTTTAAGTCATTTTGATTAAACGCGCAAATCGGAAAACCTTCAAAATGAATTTTTCCAGGATATTTATTAACTACTTGAATAATTTTTTTACTAGCTCCAGTTAGTTTATATTTTAAGCTCTTATAGGGGCTGCCTATAGCGTGACCAAAAGGCATTAAATTAATTATTCTAACACCTTCTTGATAATCTTTTTTGTTATTTGAAAATTGGAACAAAAAATCCAATATTTTAATTATATTAGAATCTTTTTTTAAAATAATATCTATGCCGCTTATATTTAAATAACTATTAACGGCTCTACTAAAGCCGCGGCGCCACTTCTCGAATATATCGCTCCCATGTCCCGACCAATTACTAAATGTTTTTTGATTATAAAAATTCACGGAAACAGCTATGTATACTTTATGTAAATGTTTTTTAACCGACTCTAATTTTTCCCATACTGAATCGTTGGCAAAAGCTAGTCCGTTAGTGTTAAAGGTTATATAATTTACTTTAGCGTTATTAAATGAAAATTTGATTATTTCAGCAATATCCGGATGAAGAATAACCTCTTGGCCCGTAAAGATAATATTATCCAAACCAAGGCTAACCGCCTTAGTTATTTTAATCTTTAATACATCCAACGGAACAAAAGATTTTTTTCTTACTTGAGGTAATTTGCAAATCTCGCACTGAAAATTACAAACATCCGAGGCATGAATATACGCTGCCTTTATCGCGTGAAAATTATAAAACGGATAATTATTGTATTTAATCATAGCTTAAGTCGTTAAGATAATTTCGCGCGTATCGCTTTGATTTCTGCTTCAACTTTTTTCCGCCCAAAAATTTTTACATATTCCTCAAAAATGCCATTACACTCATTAATAAAATAACAGCCCTTGCAAGCGTTTAAATGATATCTGTATTTTTTCATTTTATCTTTTATTAATTTAATATTTTTTGAAGTTTTTAGCGTGGAATCCATTCCTGAAGAAATATTATGCGTCATGAAAAGATCGTAGCAATTTATTTGCTTTTTGTCATTCAAAAAAATTTGGCCGGCAATATCTATTATATGCACATTATTTTTTGTTTTCTCCAAAATTTCTTTTGGGAAAATACAAAAAGGATAATCTTCAATCTCAACTGATTCAAAATTGTCCAATAAATCAATAAAATTTAATCCAAAATTACTTAATTCTTTTAGCGGAACAACTAATTTTTTAAAAATATGTTTAGCGCTTCCTATTGGCTGGATATTTAACAAATCAATATTCTTTACTCCTAATTTTATGTCGCGCGTTATTAATTGACGGAGATAAGGAAAGTTTTTTTTCCAAACAAGATGAGTAACTAAAACTGATTTTGGATTTACGGAAAGACAATTTCTTATTCCCCGTGTGGTTTTTATAAAACTGCCCTTATTTTTTGTCCAAGATTCATGTAATTTTGCGTTGTGGCCATAAAGCGTAATATTAATACTATCAAAAATAGAAAAAACTTTTTTCGCAAAAGTATTATTCGCTAATGTTATCCCATTTGAAGTTAAATATATTTTTTTATACATCTCTCTCGCCTTTTCGGATAGTATTAGAAAATCCGGATGAATTGTTGGCTCCCCGCCAATAATTTCAATTACATGATATCCAGCCCGAGCCCCTGCTTTTATATCTTTAAGTATCTCAGCCGTTGAGCGCGGTTTATATAAACGCGGCGTTCCGCAACCAAGACAGCGGCAATTACAAGGACCTTCTGTTGTGACGGTAAAAACTTTATTCCACTTTTTTTGCTTAACTACATTGTTATTCATAAGATTGGTTTATTTATTAAATATTTCCGAATATTTAATAAATCGTTTCAAAAGTTTTTTATAGATAAACTTATCTCCGTCAAATACACTGCCGTACATAAAATTATTGTTAATCTTGGAAGTGGCGCCATCGCCGATACCTAACAGGCTGGCATTATGGACTCTGTTATTGTAAATTTGAACATTTATCGCGTCAAACCGATCTGCCAACCCGCTAAAAGGGAATGCCCCATAACCAGCTCTTTCAAGTATTTCCAATCCTTGATTTTTCCAAGATATTCTTTCTTTCACCGTTGGACCCTTATATGTGCCATCATGCCAAACTAAAGTCGCTGGGTTATGTTCAAAATAATACAAATGTATCTGGTTTGGCTTCATATCAACAATTTGAACAACATCATTCAAGAAAGAAGTTTGCGATTGATCCTTTAAGCCGCAAATCAACTCTAAATTTACCAAAATTCCAAGCTTCTTGCATTTTTCAACCAACTCTTTGATTGACTTTCTTGGAGTAAAAGATCGATTGTTTGATCCTAATACTTTTTTATCCAACGATTGCGCGCCTATAGTTAATCTATTTATGTTGTATTTTTTTAAAATTTCAAGCTTGTTTTTATTTAATGTTTTTGGACAGCCCTCAAATGAAGAATGGGCGTTTTTAAAATTAAAATATTTATGTAAATTTTTTAATAATTCATCTAAAGCATTTTCAGAGAGAATTGAAGGAGTGCCGCCTCCGAAATAAAGAGTGTCAAAACCTACCCCATTAAAAATTGAAGCAAATCTTCTAATTTCTTTAATTAAGCCGTTTGTATATTTATCCGCTTTTTCCCGCGAACTGGGGATTGAAAAACAATCGCAAAAATAACAAGCGCTTTGACAATAAGGTATATGGATATAGAGACCTATTTTATTATTATTTTTTTTTATAAATTTTATCTCCTCTTCCCATTTATCTAATATTAAATCAGCGGCCAAATCTTTCGCCTTTTTGCCAAACATAAACTCCTGATAATATTTATATTTTTTGTTGATGCAGCTAATAATTTTCATTTACGCCTAAGGCCTTTTGTAAAATGTTTTTAAGCAAAATTAAGTATCTTATTATAATGCATTGCTCTTATTGATTAAATTATAAACCTTTTTCTCGTCAAAAAAGAATAAAGAACATGCGTATCTCTCAAGCGGATCTGTGGGTAAAAACACCAAATCTCCCTTAAATTTTATTTTGTTTAACTTTTTTAAGGAATTAATTGCCTCTTTAAAATTTGTTTTAAAGTCAGCATTAAAAAACTTTTTAAAACTTTTTTGCGAAAAACACAGCCGGCAAGATAACTGCTGCAGGATAAAATACCTCATTTCATCCTTAAGATTGTATTCTAGCGCCCAGTAATTTTTTTCATTTGGATTAAAACCAAAGCTTTTTTCTCTGGAAATAAGATGATGCTGCGAAGAATTAAAAATATACGAACTTGCCCTGGTGCCTAAGGCGAATAATGAGCAAGGAGAAGAAAAGTTTATTGGAGAAGTATAGTCATAATCATACTTATACGACGCTTTAAAATTTTTATTGTAAAATACAGGTTCAGCGGATGAAAAAATTTCAAACCCCTTATCTATAATATAATACTCTAATTTATCTTCCATTGATTTTAATTTTTGTCGCGCTTCACCAGCTTTTTTATTAAGTTTTTTATTAAAAGAACAATAATTATTATTACAATACTTTTCCAAATATTCTTGCGTCGGCTTTAAGGGATATATTGTAATCGTATCGGGACGCATTTTGGTTAATTCTATAAAACTATCCACCACTATTTCGGCTGTATCATTCTTAAGCCCAACCATTATGTCGGTATTTACCTCAAAACCAAATTCCTTGGCCTTGGAAATAAGTTCTGGTAAAAATTTATAATCTCCATAATTTCTTTTCGTATAAGTTCGCACTTTATTATTAAAAGTTTGCACGCCCATACTTATTCGATTAAATCCAAATTGTTTAAGTAATTTCAACTTTTTTATTGAAATGCTTTGGGGATTAGATTCAAAAGTTTTTTCTCCATCTTCTTTAAATTTAAAATATCTGAATAAAATACTTAACAACCCGCTAAGCTGCTTTTCTGATAATATTGAAGGCGTGCCACCACCAATATATAAGCTACTAAATTCTGCGTCAGTAAATGTATTTTTAAAAAATTTAATTTGCTTAATTAAGTTTTTAATATAATCCTCTAATTTTTCTTTATTGGCAATCTCTGAATAATACATACAATAACTGCACTTAGACTCGCAAAATGGAATGTGGATATAAAAATTTAAAACATCATTTACTTTTTTGTTTTTAATTAAATGGATATGGCTTTCCCATTTCTTCCTTATTAGATCAGCGCCAACAAACCTTTTTTCTCCCACCCAATGCATCAAATCAGCAAGAAAAAAAATATTATAGTATGGTTTATAATCTTTTAAAAAGTTTTTGTATAATTCATAATTTTTTTTAGGAGAGTTTTTTTTCTTGATAACAGGTTTAAATTCTTTCCACCCAAAAATTTCCGGATATTCGCGCCATGGACCTTCGCAAATTGAATAAAAATCACATTTTTTACAATTAGAACCCCTGCTTTTGCCACGATTAACTCTGTATTTCTTGTAATCATCAATTTTGAACATATCTTCAACCACCATTGCATCAGGTATGATTTGCTCAGCAATATATTTTTCATAATCCTTCATAAAACAATAAGGTATTGCTTCTGTCATTACTCTTTTGCCGGCTTTTATGCCAATATCTAATCCCTTTTTTACATATGGCATAATCTCCGACTTTTTTGGCACAATTAATTTTCTATTTTTCCAAGCGGCGCCTGCTATATGAACAAATGCAAATTGAAACTGATCTACATTTAAATCAACCAATAGTTTTGCTATTTTAGGCAGATAGCGATAATTAAATTTTGTAATCACCGTGTTCGTTATGACTCTCTGGTTTAAACTTTTTAAATTTTTAATACCTTGAATGGTTTGGTCAAAACTGCCTTTTACATTAGTCAAATAATCATGTAACTTTCCTGTATGTCCGTGAACGGCTGGCGAAAACTCATTTGCCCCAGCTTCTATTGTTTTGCGACAAAATTCTTTATACGCGAACATGCGGCCATTGGTTTGGACCTGAATAATTTGATACCCCAATTTTTTCGCACGCCTTATTAAATCCAAAAAATTAGGATGTATCGTGGGCTCGCCGCCAGTAAAAACGACTGATTGGCAACTTTCCTTTGCTTGAATTAATTCTTTTATAATCTCCGATTTTTTTCTAAACAAACATTTTTTTCTTTTGTCGCCTTGTACACAAAAACAACAATGATTATTACATTGGTATCCTATTTTTATATCTATTCTCTTATTCTCCTTCAGCTTTAATCCTTCTTTCTCTGCTATATTGGATTTATTTTTCATTGAATCAACAAAATTATTAAGAGTATTATCAATTGCTTTATTTGATTGTAAGATTTTATGGTCAAATAATTCCTTTGTATTTAATTCAATTTTATTAATTTCTTTATGAAAATCCAAATTTTTCAAACATTCTAAGATATTATTATCCTTAATATTGCTAATTTTAAATTTTTTCTTAACGGACTGAAATTCTTTTAACATAATAGCGTTGGTAAAAAAAACATCACCATTGCAATCAACAACCATCCCAGTATTAAAGAAGAATAAATCGTTATCTATGTCAACATTTTTGACATAGATTTCTCTATGCTTTTTTAAAAATTCTGATACGAAATTTAGCTGTCTTTCTAAAATTTTTATTTTTTGAAAGGACCATGGTCTATAAGCTGCCGGTAAAAAATTAAACCCCTTAACGCCTAAATTATGTACATAAACAAAATTTTGGAAAAACTTATCCACGGTATTCGGAGCTATCACCATGTTTACAATCACGCGAGATTGATTATTCTTGATTAAATTGATTGTTTTCTGATAAGTTTGAGGAGAAATACCTTTTCTATTTAGCATTTGAGAAGTTTTATCTCCATCAATACTAATCGAAAGATTCACTTTATTTTCTTTAAGCCAGCTAAAAATATTATCATCCAATAAAACGCCGTTAGTGCATAATTCAATATCTATCTTATGACTTTTTTTTCTAACATAAGCAATGATATTTTTTAACAAATCAATTTTTAAGAGGGGCTCACCGCCAAAAATTTTTATTTTGCCTTTGTTATCGCCCAATAAACACAAATATAAATCAATTGCCTTAAAAGCAATTGATTTGTTGATAAATATATTTTTTTTTAGCACCGCGCAATACTTGCAATCTAGATTACATTGGTTGGTGACAATAATTATTAATGGATACTTCATAACGCTTCATATTCCAATTCTGTTAATTATTTGTCTATATTTTTTTACCACGAACCGTGAGAACCGTGGGAACCGTGGGAACCGTGGGAACCGTGGGAACCGTGGGAAGAATGCGAACCGTGCGAAGCGTGGGAACAATGAGTTGGACAGGGAGTACAACAGTTACATGTCCCAGCCATAGTAGGATCAGGCTTCATTAAGCCGCCGCTAGCTAGTCCAATAGTTATCAAAGCCAACCCAATTTTTCGAATGCTTTTTTTACTAATTTTCCCCTCTTCTTCGTTTAAAAAATTTCTAAGATTTTTTTTAATTTTGGGAACTTGATGGTTTTTATTTTTCATAGATTATCTAAATAATTAATGACTATTTCGTCGGAAAAAAATCTTTATGAACTTTATTGTGACAATAAGACGCCTTGAACTTGTCATAAAAAAAAGACAAATCCCGGCTAAAATAATATTTACAATATTGATAAATTCTAAGTTCAGGGATCGACTCGCATAGAATAGAGTCGTTTTTGGCCACTGCAATCAAATACGCGATATTGTCGCTAAACTCGCCCGCGCATGAAGTTGTTCTATCGGTAGCCGCGTCATCTTCCTGCTCTACTTGTGAATCACACATCAGAGTCGAATCAAAAATTACTGGTTCTTTACTTTGAAAGCTTCTGTGATAATTTTCGCATATTGCCCCCAAACCCGCTTTTATCTCGTCTAAATCATCAGGTAATTCTGTTAATTTTTGCTCTTTTTCAATTAAAATATAAGGTAAAAAAGCTTCTCTACATTCCGTTACATATTGCTCTAAACCTATCCCATTTTTCAACTTATCGGTCAAAACAAAGAAAAAATCATAATCGCGTTCACACCTCTCTTTTCTTAGTTCAAAATCAATTTCTCGATTCTCGTAATAGCATAAATCTCTATTATTCTGATCTGCGGCTCGCATGACAAGCAATCTTTTAAGTATTGTAGGTAATTCGCTATCTGAATCAGCTTCTGTAAAATCCAATTTATCTAAATTAAAATCAAGTATGCATTTTTCTTTTTCTTTATTAATAATTTGATTAAACCGATCCTCCGCGTCAATTGCTTCTTCTGTAATAACTTCTTCTTCAACTATCAAGCCATCGGCTATTAAATCTTTATTTTTAAAATAATAATTCCCTACAATTGATAATGAAATTAAAATAACGATAAAAACCGCTATTAACCAAATATTTTGTTTAAATATTTCTAGCATAACTTTTTATTAAATTGGTGACGACTAGTAGCCCATTCCAAGAAAATCTTTTTTATTTTATCATCTTCTTGCATTTTTTTAAAGATATAATCAAAGATACCTTGACTTAATTGACATCTACTACTTGTGGGTAATTGAGGAAAAATATTGCCCGATTCAACATAACTAATAATAGGACAAGTTCCGCAATAAGGTTTATAGACGCAATTGTCACAAGGCAAATTGTCCAAACAAGAAGCTAAACACATCGTTCTTATAGTCGGATTATCAATAATATCATCGTAACTATCCGTTAAGACGCTTCCTATTTTAAAAGTTTCTTCACCTATCATCCGTCCCTCATCACATGTATAAACATCTCCGTTATAATTATAGAGCGCTTGACCTATACCAGCTCCACAAGGCGAGCGTAATTCAAAATAATTCGGGTCCTTATCAGTTAGTATTTTTGTCAGCATGTTGGTGGCAATCATTTCTCGAAAGCGAAGCCCTTTTTTAATATTAAGCTCTAAAATATAATCCAAACTCTTTCTGTAAAATTCTAAAAACTGACTCGTTGAATATCCTATTTTCTGCCAGGTCTTCCTAGCCATTCCCAAAGGCGTGAGCGGTCTTAAAATAATATTATCCAATCCTAACTCAATGTACTGGTCAATAATTTTTTCATAAACAGGAAGAGAATAACGCGTAACTGTTGTCAGAGCGCCTGGTTGGTAAATATAATACTTTTTATATTTTTTAAGTATTTTTTTTAACCACTTAACCGTATTTTGATGACTATTTTTATTTATTAAAATTCTATTTTTATTATGTAATTTCTCCGGTCCATCTAGGGAAGTGCAGAAAATAACTCCTTTCTTAAGCAAATAATTCATTTTTTCTTCGTCCATTCCTGTAAAATTAGAAACCAATCTTAATTCTAAATCCCTTTTTTCTTCCTTGTTCTTTTTTAGGGCATACTCAATAATAAACTTAACAACTGGCCAATTTAATAACGGCTCTCCACCTTGGAATTCAATGGCAATATTTTTGTTAGGAGAAGAAAAAATGTAATCAACAATTTTTCTTGCAGTTTCCTCGCTCAAATCTTTATTCTTATCGTCCACGAAGCACGAAGATGCTTGGCAATAAACGCATTTATGGTCACAACGCAAAGTAACAACAACTATATGAAGACTGGGTCCAGCAGAAAAAAGAAATTGATTTTTTCTTCTGTATTTTTCAACATGTTGCTCTAAATTAAATTCATCGCCAATAAAGTTTTTTCTTTTCAGCTCTAGATATTTTGAAGATTTTTTTTCTAATTTTCCCTGAAGGTATTGATCAAAATCCATGGGAGATAAAAAAATATAATCTCCAATATCATTAGTTAAAAGATAGTCTTTATTCGTTTTTTTAAATCTGAAAAAACCCAATTTTGAATAATTTACTTTTTTACAATCAATCATTTTTTCATTAAGCTTAAAATGTAATTTGAAAACTCATCTTCAAAAACATTTTTTAATTCAAATGGCGCGTTGGTAATTTCAACCAAAAAATAATTTTCGTTCTGTTCTAAGGTAAAATCAGCTAAACCGCTATAATCTTTTATAGCCCTCTTGATTACTGATTTCGGATATATTTTTTTATTAAATTGAATTAACAATTTATTTTTTTCTTTTTAACTTTATCGCCTTCATATTTTTCTTCCCAAGGCACAGCGATACCCAAGGGGTCATCTTTATAATTATCCCCCGAACTGTTCTGAGACAATCCAAACATAGGCGAAGCTGAAACTAAAGCAGTGCCAACAACAAAATCTCTGACCTTTTTATTTCTCTCAGCAATTTTCACCCTCAAGAGGTAATTTAAAAGTTCATTGCAAAACTCTCCGTACAACTCTTTTAGCTTTTCGGAGCTTATTTTTTTCTTGCCTTTTAAATTAACAATAATTTTTTTCTCGGAATTTTCATCTAAAAAAACATAAGCTCTATCTAAAAATACATGGGCAGTGCTATAAATGGCCTCTAAGGGATAAATCTTATTATCAAGAAAAAAAGTTATTTGATTTTTCTGAGAATTAATTTGAGATTTTATCATTTTCATTCAACGCGCGCGTTATTTTATTAATACTTCTATCACCCCTTCCGCGCCTTCCAACTTTTGCAATGCCTTGCCGACAATAGCTCCTTGGCATTTGCTATAATTATCGCATTTCATGCCATAACCGGGCCTGGAAGAGCTAATAATATTGTCGCCAATTTTAATCGGCCCATTTTCCGCGGTGACTTTTGTTGGCACTCTGCCTAAAAGCGCTATTGGCGGATAATTTTCATTATCAAAATTCTCCAAAGCGCCCATAGTTAAATTGGGCTTAGTGGAAACAACTCCAATTACCATAGTACTATATGCTTTGTCGGACTTTTTTATGTTCATTTCTTTATCTTCATCCAAAACAACTATATCGCCCGGTTCTAATTGACTATCTCCATCGCCGCTTGCTTGATAACGCTCGGCGATGTCGCATCCCGGACCTGAATATGAATTAGCATAAACCGCGTTAAATTTAGATGTATTATTTAGGTCAAGATAATAAGCAGTGTTGTCTCTATCATAACCATAGCTAAAATCAACTCGATTCATATTACTCATCCCCGCCGGGTCAACATAGTAGCCAGTGTTGTTTTGGTCATAGAAAATAGGAGCTCTCATATCAGAGCTGGAAATAAGAGAGCCAGATTTTGTTTGAGCAGTTGAACCGACATTTAAGGGCGCGGCGACATTGCTTCCCGGAGGCGCGGAAACGGGAGTCGTCCATGCTAGAATAAGGCCATTAACCCAGAATACAGAAGCAATCGCGACAATAATAATGGAAAAATAGAGAGCGATTGTTTGTGTTTTTTTTGTCATTTTTTTTGTGGACATGTGTTTTATATTATTTATTTATTCCACAGGTGGCGCGTCAACCTGTCCTGGCATCATCGGCATAAATTGAACAATTATTTCTATCGCCTTAAATTCCTTGATATCTTTAATGTTTTCTTGCGCCGTGACAGTTATCTGCTGACCGACCTTAATATCATTAAAACTAATTTCTGTCTTAATAAACATTTCTGGAGGCATAATCGGTTCTGCTGTCGCTTCAAAATTTCCCATCTGTTCTTCCATTTTCTGATTAAACCCTTCCATTTCTGCTTGATATTGGGCTTGGTCTTTTTCCTTAAACTGATAAATCTTGGTATTCTCATCTGTTTCAATAATTCTATTGTCTAAGTCCGAATCAGCCAAAAGCGTTAAGGGTTGAATCTTAAGATAAATATTATTATCTTTTATTACTTTCACGATTCCGCTAATAGAAGTTATCTCCATATCTCCCATCATGGGCGCGAAACCAGATTCCTCCAATCTTTGCTTAGCCGCGTCCCAGCCGGCTTGATATGTATCACTGCCGCTGTCTGGTTTGTAATAATTGGCGAAGGCAAAGCCAAGCCCAAAGAAAACCAAGGCGGTGATAACGATGATTGTTGTTATTTGTTTGGTCATAGTTATTTTACTATTTTTATTTGTTACGGATTAAATGGGATTAACTCTATTTTTCGCGCAAAAACCATTTTTACAACTCAATACAATATTCCGGATCAACGCAGTCGCAGCCAAAAACCGTTCCATCGCTATCGTCATTCAAAGCCGCGTTGTTAACGCCCTCCAATGTCGCATTCAAAACAAAACCTTGGTTATTAGACGAAACCCAATATTCGTAAGTCCCCATACCCGGATCGCCTGGAATTGAAGCAATATACCCACTTCCTTCTATGGCTGTTTTCATAACTGCCCATTGATTACTACCGCTCACCCCAGGATAACCTGCATCCGAGTGGTCATCGTAATACAGCGTCAGACCCAAAGCGATCTGTCTCATATCACTTACCCTTCGGACATCTCGCGCTTTCTCTCGAGCTGTGTTCAAAGAAACCAAAACAATTGTTGACAAAACGCCAATAATCGTAATAACCACCAACAACTCAATCAAGGTAAAACCTTTTTGATTCTTCTTAAAAATTTGTAACATTTTTTTATAACTTATTTATCTTTCATTCTACCACTTTTTTATTAAAAAACAAACAAGAAGTTTATCCACAATTGTCCGCAGAGCATCACTAGAACAGTCGCGCCCGCCAGAAATGGTCCGAAGGGGATTTGAGATTTGAGTCCTTTTTTGCCAAAAATAATCAGGGCAACGCCGACAACCGCCCCCGTCAAAAAAGCGAGAAAAAGCGCCGCTAAAATATTGGGCCAGCCCAAAATCAATCCCATTAAAAAAGCCAATTTAACATCGCCCATCCCCATCCATTTCCCTTTTGAAAAAAGAACCAGCGACAAAAAAAATCCACCAGCCAATATTGCGCTTAATATTGAAAATTTGAAAATTGAAAATTCATTGAAAATTGAAAATTGAAAATTGAAAATTCCAGCAATAATTATCGCGGGAAAAACAATTTTGTCGGGGATAATGTAATGCCGTAAGTCATAGACGAAAATGACTATCAAAAAACAAATAATTATCAGATAATAAAATAAATTTAGAGTTTGAAAATTAAGAATTGAAAATTCATTGAAAATTGAAAATTGAAAATTGAAAATTAATAGAAATAGACACGCAGTGGTTATTTCTATGACCGGATACTGCCAACTGATTTTCTTCCCGCAAGAACGGCATTTGCCAAGCAAGAAAACAAAACTCAAAACCGGAATTAAATCATACCACGACAAAACAGCCCCGCATTGAGGACAATGGGAGCGCTTCGCGACAATTGATTCCTTGGTTTCTAAGCGGCAAATGACAACATTCAAAAAACTGCCAACAGAAAGACCAAGGATGAAGATGAGAAAATAAAGCATTATTTATTGGGGACAGTCCCCTCTTGGGGACAGTCCCCGGATTTGTCCATTTTTAAGCTTTTCGGCTATTAAGCTATTATCATTACGGCTGAATACAGTACTCTGGAGCTCCTGCTGTATCAGCGCAGTTACAGCCCAAAATCGTTCCGTCAAGATCATCCCTCAAAGCGGCGTTATTGTCATCCTCTAATGTAGCGTTCAAAACATATCTTTGATTGTCCGTCGCTACATAATATTGATAAGTTCCCGTCCCTGGGTCGGTCGGCACAGAAGCGATATAACCGCCTCCTTCTATTGCTGTTTCCATGACCGCCCAACTATCAGCCCCAGCTGTTCCTGGATAACCTGTGCTTGTGTTATCGTCGTAATACATTTCCAATGCCAAAGCGACTTGTCTCATATCGCTCACCCTTCGGACATCTCGCGCTTTCTCTCGAGCTGTGTTCAAAGAAACCAAAACAATTGTTGACAAAACGCCAATAATCGCGATAACCACCAAAAGTTCAATTAATGTAAAACCTTTTTGATTCTTCTTAAAAACTTGTAACATTTTTTTCACCCCCTCTCATAATAGATAAATTAAAACGCTCCCGCCAAATTATAAATCGGAATAAAAACGGCAAAGACCAAAATACTAACGCCCACTCCTAATATCACAATCAAAAGCGGCTCAATAATTTGACTCAAATTATTCACAATATTATCTACTTCTTTACTATAAAAAATGCTAATTTTCTCTAAAATAATATCCAATTTTCCTGTTTTTTCGCCCGTTTTAACCATTTGAGAAAACAAAGGAGGAAATTCTTCGTGATTCTCTAAAACCGAACTGATGCTTTTTCCTACCTTAACATCGTCTCTCGCCTGAAAAATAATTTGCTGAAAAATCGCGTTGCCCACAACTTGACCAGTGATATTCAAACTCTGAATAATAGAAACGCCGCCTTTAACTAAAGTGCCTAAGTTGTCGGCGATCCGCGCTAAATAGGTCTTCTGAAAAATTTTCCCAAAAATAGGTATTTTAAGTTTAAACATGTCCCAATAAAATTTTCCTCGGGCAGTTTTCTTGTAGCGCGCAATAACAAAACCAAAAACAATTAAAAAAGTTAAAATTAACCACCACGACCCTCTAATGAAATCGCTTGTCCAAATAACTATTTTAGTTGAAACGGGCAATTCTTGCTCGGCCTCAAGCAAAATAGAGGTAAGATTTGGAATAACCATCGTCATAACCAAGACGCCGACAATAATAAAAGCGCCCAAAATAAAAGCAGGGTAAGTCATCGCGCCGCGCACTTTAGAAATGAGATAAAATTCTTTTTCAAGGTAGTCGGCCAAATAATTGAGCGTTTCTTGAAGCCGCCCCGAGACCTCTCCCGACTTGATTAAATTAACGGAAAAAATAGAAAAAACCTTGGGATGCTTCCCCATCGCTTTTGAAAAAGCCATCCCTCCATCAACATCGCTCGCCGTCGCGCTGATAATATCTTTCAAAGAACGGCTTTCTGTTTGCTTGCTTAAGATATTCAATGACTGAACCAAAGGAACATCCGCGTCAACCAAAATAGCCAACTGCCTAAAAAAAACGAAAATATCTTTTCTTTTAATTCTATTAAAAATTTTAATTTCTCTGCTAATAAGGGGCGCTCTCCCTCCGATTTTTAAATTGACCACGATTAACCCTTTATCTTGCAAAATTTTAAGAGCGGCTGAATAATCAGACGCTTCAATCACTCCTGTTTGGGTCTCTCCTTTTTGGTCGCGCGCAAGATAATTAAACTTCATAAAAATTTAGTTTTTTAACAGCATTTTTAACTCTGAAAGATTGATTGAATTTTTTTCGGCCTCCTCTAAGGATATTAATTCTCTATTAACCAAATCAGCCAAAGAACGGTTGAGCGAAATCATCCCTTCTTTTGAACTTGTTTCAATAACCATATCTATTTGATGGGTTTTCCCTTCGCGAATTAAATTTCTAATAGCAGAATTGGCGATCATTAACTCAACAGCGTTAATTATCCCACCTTTTAGACAAGGAAGCAAGCGCCGTGAAAGAATGCCTAAAATGTTGGAAGCAAGTTGCGTCCTAATTTGACCTTGTTGATGAGGAGGAAAACTGTCAATAATTCTATCAACCGTCTGCGCGGCCGTGTTAGTATGGAGAGTGGTTAAAACCAAGTGCCCCGTTTCGGCGGCTGTGACGGCGCTGCTGATTGTTTCTGGATCGCGCATCTCACCGATCATAATCACATCCGGGTCCTGCCGAAGAACTTCGCGCAATCCGCGATGAAAGTTTTGAACATCATCACCCACTTCCCTTTGGTCAATAATACATTTATCTTGTATAAAAAGATGCTCAACCGGATCTTCAATCGTGACGATATGGTCCTGTCTTGTGTGATTGATTTCATTCACAATCGCCGCCAATGCGGCTGATTTTCCTTGTCCGGAAGGTCCAACCGCCAGAAAAAATCCTTGAGGCGCCTCGGCAAACTGATGACAAATTAGCGGCAAATTTAATTCCTCAATTGTTCTGATTTTACTGGGGATAAGACGCAAAGCAACGCTAATTTTTCCTAATTGATAATAGACATTAACTCTAAAACGCGCCTTATCTTCATACGCAAAAGACAAATCAATATCTCTTTGCGCGTTAAACTGCTCTCTTCTTTCTTCGTTCAAAATCACATAAGCCAAGCCCTGCGTATCTTCATTTGTTAAAACTTGGTCTTTGTCTGAAAAAACCAAATTTCCATTAATTCTTAAAATAAAAGGACGACCCGAAGAAAGGTGAATATCAGTCGCTTCTTTTTCAACCGCCAAAGCAAGGATTTCATCTAATTTTTGTTTATATTGTTCGTTAGTCATAATATTAATATACGCGCTCGCGCCTAAACTCATTCCTTTTTTCATAATTTCTATTACTCTACGGAGAGACCTCATTCAATCCCGCCGCTTTATCGTGAATAGAATTTGTTTCTAAATAATACTGGATAAAATATGTCGCTCCCGTTAGTGACTGATAATAATATTTATAAGTTACCCCGCCCATAACATCGTTAATCGGGTCAACGGGCGCTTTTGACATAACCACATCCCCGCTCAAAGCAACCGACATCGCGTCATCGCCTATAATATATCCATCGTAAATCGGGTAAACGCTGCGATTATTGTTATACATCGCCAGTCCGTCCATAATGGACTTAACATCACCAACCCGTCTAACATCGCGGCTTTTGGCTCTAATTCCTTCAACGCTAAATAAGACAATCGTTGACAAAAGGCCAAGAATCGCCACAACCACCAAAAGTTCAATCAAAGTGAACCCAGCTCTTTTGTTTTTGTTTTTTTTCATATTTTTACTCCTCAACCACCCTTAACATTTCCTCAAAAGAAATTAACCCTTGGAGCGCCTTATTAACGCCATCTTGCTTCATTGTAAGCATCCCTTGTCTTTTTGCTTCTTCTTCCATTTTTGCCTCGTTCACTCCTTCGTTGACAATACTTTCTAATTGAGGAGTCATTTTTAACATTTCATAAAGAGCTAACCGACCTTTTGTCCCTTTATTACTACAAAATTTACACCCGACCGGACGATAAATTTTAAACGGTTTTTCGTAGGGAAAATCCTTTTTTTGAAATGGATATAAAGTAATCAAACTTTTCTCAATTTCTTTTTCCATCGGCAACGGCGCAATTGTCTCTTTCTTACAATGAGGACAAAGTCGCCTAACTAATCTTTGCGCGATTACCAAATTCATTGAGGCGGGTATAAGGAAAGAACTAATTCCCATATCGATCAAGCGGGGAATCACGCCTATGGCATTATTGGTATGAATTGTGGAAAGAAGAATATGCCCCGTTAAAGCAGAATGAATCGCCAACCCAGCCGTTTCTTCATCTCTAATCTCTCCAACCATAATAATGTCCGGGTCTTGCCTCAAAATATGCCTCAAGCCAGAAGCAAAAGTATATTTAATGTCAGGCCTAATCTGGGACTGGTTAACTCCTTCAATATAATATTCCACAGGGTCTTCCAAACTCACAATATTAACCTCCTCTTGATTCAGTCCGCTTAAAATGGCGTAGAGAGTGGTTGACTTTCCTGAACCCGTCGGACCACTAATTAGTATCATGCCAAACGGCTGTTTGATCGCTGCTTCCAGTATTTTTAGATTATAACCCTGAACTCCTAATTCGGCAAAATCCCTTAAACTAGCCGATGGGTCCAAAACCCTTAAAACAACCTTCTCTCCGCCAACTGTTGGAAAAGTGGAGACCCTAAAATCAATTTTTTTTCCGCCGACTGGCGCGTGAAATCTCCCATCCTGAGGAACTCTTGACTCGTCAATTTTTAAATTTGAAAGAATTTTAATACGAGAGACAACCGCTAAATGAATTTCTTTCGGCAAAATTAAACTCTTGTGAAGAATTCCGTCAACTCTGAAACGAACTTGCACTCTATCTTCAATTGGCTCAATATGAATATCCGACGCCGCGCCCTCAGCAGCGTGCTTAAGAATAACAGCGACTATTTTAGTAATGGGCGCTTCTGTAACTATTTTTCTAGCTATCTCCGATGTTTCGTCCTGAATCGGCCTAACTTTTTTTTCTGTCTTTAATTCTTTTTCCAGCTCCTCAAGAGCTTTTTTAACCTCCGAACGAAAACTGCGATATTGCTTCAAAACATTTTTGAAATCTGTCTGACTAATAAGAAATATTCTTGTTTCTAACCCGCTCCGCTGGACAATAAATCTCAAGGCCTCTCTCGCTTTAAGATTATCCGGATCAATCATCCCCACATCCAAAACATTTTTTTCTTTAGCAATAGGGGCAAGGCCGTAAAAAATAACTGCTTCTTCAGGAATTTCTTTCAACGCCTCCACTGGAATTGTCTTCCCTGTTAAATCAGCGAAAGGGACGCCCATCGCCTCCGCTCTTTCTCTTGTCGCGCGCGCGTCTTCCTCTTCGTTTTTTTGAACATCTTTTTTAACAGAACTCATATTAATTTTCATCAATAGGGCAAAAATGGGTTAGCCCGCCCTTTTTCGTCTACCTGCAATGGCCACTCTCCGTAAATTTTTAAATTTCGCAAATATGGATTTTCCAAAAAATCAGTGTCAAAATTCATTTTTTTAATAACGACACTCGGCGCCGCGTTTTTTTCTTCTGTAACGACAAACTCAACGCTGGAAGGTTCCTCGCTTAACGAAGGCGAAGTTGGAGTTGGAGTTGGAGTTGGAGAACGCCAAAAACCAAAATACAAAATAACAACCGATATTAAAACAGTCGCCACTAAAATAACTAACATTAACCGTTGTTTTTTGTCTTCTGGTGTTAAGATAGAATTTACTGAAAATATTTTAAAATTCATATTTATATAGAAGGTCTGTAATAAACTTTCACGACCAAATTAAACTCAAAAATTCCTAATTGCTCAAAAGAGCCATCTTCTTTTTTTTCAGAAACCTTAAAATTAACTTGCTCAATATCCATTGAACGAACATTATTTTCCAAACTATTCAAATAACTTTTAAACGCCTCATAAGAACCAACTGCTCTTATATTCGCCGAAAAAGTAGCGATGCCTTCTGGAAGTTGCGCGCCTTGGTTTGTCTCTTGAGACGACGATTGAACACTGCTTCTGCGAGAAGCTGCTTGTACCTCTTCTATTTTGCCGAATTCTATTCCTTCCAACAATAATCCGTTTTGCAAAGCCAGTCCCTCAAATTGGACCAGTAAATAAGAAATTTCCTCCTCCTCGGGTAGAGACAAAATAATTTTTAGCGCTTCCTCTTTTGATTCCAAATATTTCTGCTCAAGCTGGCGGCTCTTTGCCAAAAGATTTTCAACTTCAACCGCTTCCTGCTTAAGTCCAATTATATCGGTTCTTAAAATTTTGGCCGAAGACCAAAGAGGAGCAATCACAAAAGAAGCCAAACCAACGGCGGCAACAAAACAAACTAAACTGATAATGATTTTACTTTTCATAAAATTAACGACGCAAAAAGCTCGAGTTTATTTCTAACGAAAATTCTGAATTAATTTCGCCCGACTCACCCAGTGAAATTTCCGCGATATCAACCTTCTTTATCCGAGAATCCTCCTTAAATACAATAAACTGTTTTGCTAAAGTGTTATAATCCGCCGTTTCAACTTTTAATTTTATAATCATTTGAGATAAATCCGCCCTTAAGTCAATAAAACGGACGCGAGACAGAGCTGACTCTTCAAGCATTCCGAAAATTCGAGATGAGTAAAGACGCGTTGTCCAAACATTTTTTAGAACATCAATTTTATCTTTCAGTTCAGTAAAGTCAGCCTCCAATTTCAAATCCCTTTGGTTTTGCAGCGCTTCCACATTGCTCGCGAACCCTTCCTTTTCATTGGCTAAGTCATTTCTATATCCTATTGCCCAAAAACAACCAAAAACGGCTCCAGCGAGCAAAATCAAAGACAAAACCAGCCAAAGATTCGCTTTGGAAGAAAAATAAAAACCAACTCCAGAAAAACCAGTTGCCAGTTTGGAATCTTCGTCTTTATTATATTTTTCCGGTATTAATTTAAAATCCATATTACCCTCTCATTGATAACCCCACCGCCACCGCTAATGGAGGACCTATCTCCTTCAAAATTGGGGCAAGTTCAGGCGGATAAAATACTCTAGCAAAAGGATTGCCCAAAGAAACATCGATGCTTAATTTAGTGGTTAAATAATCAGCGAAACCAACTAAACGAATTCCATCACCCACTAAAATACATTTTTCAACTCTTCTGCTATACTTACTTTGGTACGCCTCAATTATTTTTCTTATCTCAACAATAATAGCCCCCAGTGTTGAGTAACCAACCCCTTTTAATCGCGAAAATTGCTCGCCTTCCCCTGACATTTCCTTTTTTAAATTTTCCGCCTTCTCTAAATCAAGATTCATTTGTTGGGCAATGGCTTGCGTCACCTTAACTCCGCCCATTTCTAAATCATGAACAACTCTAATATATCCACCATCAACAATACCGATGTTAATTGAACGCGCGCCGACATCCACCAAAACCATAACGCTTTTATCATTACCAACCAACGCTCGGCCTAAACTAAATGTCTCTTCTTCCATGCCGCGAGAGACAAGACCTGCTAACTTGCTAATTTGGGTATAAGTGTCAATAACCTTCTTGGGAGCAGCAATGACCATGGCCTGGCGGCCAGATTGTTTCCCGGGCAAATCCATAACATTCCAATCTAAAACCAATTCCGAAACTGGCACAGGAATATGCTTTCTCGCTTCAAGGGGAACAGCCGCGGCAATTTCTTTTTCAGGCATATTAGGAAAATCAATTAGAGTGGAAAAACTAGAATACGCAGGAATAGAAAAATACGCGTCACGGGCGGTAATTTTTGCCTCTTTAATGGCCTCTTTAATTACCTCTGCGATTTCTCCGCTATCGGCGTTTAGAAGTTCACTATCAGATTGGCTACCAACTTTTTTAAGATAATCAGATAGGGGCGCGATTGCATAATTAATCAACTTAAACCTTCCCTTCTCTTTGCCCAACTCAACCAATTTGACAGCCGAAGCGCCAACATCAATACCTAAAAAACTTTTCGGATTTTTTTTAAACAAAAACATTATTTATCATTATTGTATCACACCCCTCCAACTAATCAAAAATAATTATCCACAGTCAGAGAATTCAGAAAGAAATTCAAGGTCAGACCTTCCCATCAGTTTGTCACTAAATAATAAGCAGTCGTGATAATGTCGTTTTGAAAGGTCTGACCTTTAATTTCTTTCTTTCCGCTAATATGTGTTATGATGTTTTCATGAAAAAATTCATTCTCGCTACTCTCTTCCCCATCCAATGCCTCGCCTGTGGGAGCGAAGGAAAATTTATCTGCCCCTCATGTCTTGAACAAATTCCTCTTAACTCGGAACCAAGCGCCGCGACTAATTACGAAAACCCCCTTATTAAAAAAGCCATCCATCACTACAAATATAATTTCGTCCAAGAACTCTCTATCCCTCTCGGAGCCCTCATGGCAAAAAAACTAAATTCTTGGGGACAGTCCCCCAATTTGGGGGCTGCCCCCAAGAATTGCATTCTCGTCCCCGTTCCCCTCCACAAAAAACGGCTCCGCTGGCGCGGCTTTAACCAATCAGAACTCCTCGCTCAAGAAATATCCAAACAATTAAATATCCCTGTCGCTAGCGATATTTTAATCCGAACTAAAAACACCCAGCCCCAAGCCAAAATAGAAAACCCCGCCCAAAGAAAAGCAAACCTCCAAAACGCCTTTGCTCTACGCCATTGGGGACAGTCCCTGCCGCGGGGACTGTCCCCAATAACTATTATTTTAGTTGACGACATCGCGACCACCGGCGCCACCCTCCAAGAATGCGCCAAAGCCCTAGCCCCCCTCAAACCAAAATCCATCCAAGCCCTGGTCTTGGCACGCTAAGATGGGGGCTGCCCCCGCAACGGGGGCAGCCCCCATCTTGCTAAAACACAAGAATCAAAGTATGATACGAAGCACGGAGAGGTGCCAGAGTGGCCGAATGGGGCATCCTGCTAAGATGTTGCGCCTCCGGGCGCCGAGGGTTCGAATCCCTCCCTCTCCGCCTTCGCCCGCCGAAGCGGGCTTCGGCGGACACAGTCCGCCTGAAGATTGCGTAGGCGGGCAGCATCCGCCATTTAATTTAGGAGAGGTTCCAGAGCGGCCGAATGGGACGGTCTTGAAAACCGTTGAGCCTTCACAGGCTCCCAGGGTTCGAATCCCTGCCTCTCCGCCAAATTATAAAACAGAAAATAACCATGGCGAAAATTGTAGACCTTCGGGGAAAATATATAGAAAGCGAAACTGAAGAAAATTCGGAGGAATTTTTGAGGTTCGCGCGATTGCAAAAAGAACGACGGAAAGAGAAAAAAAAGAAACCAAAAAAAAGCGAGTCAAAACCCAAAAAAATCGCGCCAAAAAAACGCGAAAAAATAAAAACTGATTTGAGTTTGGAATGGAACGCCCCTGAATTTTTCTATTTTGAAAAAACAGAAATTTGGTTTGTTGTGAGTGGGCTCATCGCCATCGCCCTTTTTCTTTGGGCGCTTTGGACAAGAAATATTTTTTTCGCCCTAATAATTATCTTGGGATATTTTATTATAACCGCTTACGCTATTAAAAAACCGAGAAAGATCGCGGCAAAAATAACGGCTGAAGGAATTAAAATTGACAGAGCGCTTTATCCGTATGATAATCTAAAATCATTCTGGATTTTTTATGAACCGCCCACGCTCAAAGAAATCAGCGTTTTAAGCAGAAAAAAAATAATGCCCCACATAAAAATCCCCTTGGGCGAACAAGACCCTGTCGCGGCGAGAAAAGCCCTCATCCAATACCTCCCCGAAAAAAGACAAGAAGAATCCTTGACTGACAACCTGTCAAGACAAATAAAATTCTAACCCTGTATGGGGGCTGCCCCCGCAACGGGGGCAGCCCCCATCATCGTCCTCGTAGCTCAGTGGATAGAGCGCTTCCTTGCGGAGGAAGAAGTCACAGGTTCAAATCCTGTCGAGGACACCATGCTTTCCTTCTCATCCAAAATTGAAGAAGTCAACAAAATAGGTCCCGCTTATTTGAAAAAGCTTCATCGGCTTAAAATCAAGACAATTCGGGACCTTTTTTTACATTTCCCTCATCGCTACGATGATTTTAGCCATTTCGTTTCCATTAGCGAACTGCAAATCAATCAAGTCGCGACAATCCAAGGAGAGGTCGTTAAAATTAATTACGCTTCGCGGAGTCAATGGCGAAGAATGGGACTGACCGAAGCGCTTGTTAAAGACGAGACGGGGACTATCAAAGCGGTCTGGTTTAATCAACCCTATCTGACTGAAACATTAAAAGAAGGCGTAAAAGTCAATCTTTCCGGCAAGATTGCGCGCGTGAAAACCGCCTTTTCTTTTTCCAATCCCGCCTACGAGGTTGTTAATAAGGAGGACTTCACCCACACGGGTCGCTTGGTCCCCGTCTACCACGAAACCGCCGGATTAAGTTCCCGCTATTTGCGATATATTATCAAACCGCTTCTCTATTTAACTGAAACAGCGAACGACTTTCTCCCTGAAGAAATTCAAAAAGAATTTGGTTTAGACAATCTTAATCAATCCATCCAGCAAATCCATTTCCCCTCGGATGCCCTCTCCGCGCAAAAAGCCCGCCGGCGCCTCGCCTTTAACGAACTTTTTTTAATTCAACTCAATACTCTGTTGCAAAAGAAAGAACTGGAAAAAAAAAGAGCGACTGCCATTCCCTTTAATCAAAAACTAATTAAGTCATTCGTTAAAAAACTACCCTTTAAACTCACTGACGACCAGCGAGTCGCCGCTTGGGAAATATTTCAGGACATGGAGAAAAACAAGCCTATGAACCGCCTGCTTGACGGCGATGTCGGCTCGGGCAAAACAATCGCCGCCCTAATCGCCGCCTTGCAAACGGCAAAAGCCGGATACCAAACGGCGTTTATGGCGCCAACTGAGATCTTGGCAAGACAGCACTTCCAAACATTCCAAAATTTTCTTAAAGAACAGGACTTAAATATCGCCCTTTTAACCAGTTCTGTCCCCAAAACCAAACTAAAAAAATTAATACGCGACGGAGAAGTGGATATTATTATCGGAACGCACTCCCTCATCCAGGAAAGCGTTTCTTTTAAAAACTTGGCTTTGGCGATCGTTGACGAACAGCACAGATTTGGCGTCATCCAAAGAGCCGCCTTGCAAAAAAATATTTACGAAATGGAAGACGGTCTGCCGACTATCCCCCATCTCCTTTCTATGACCGCCACCCCAATTCCGCGCACCTTGGCGCTCACTATTTACGGCGACCTTGCTCTTTCCATAATTAAAGAAATGCCCAAAGGAAGACAAAAAGTTATCACCAAAATCGTCGCTCCCGCCGGACGCCAAAAAACTTACGACTTTATTAAAAATCAAATTGAAAAGAAAAAACAGGCCTTTGTTATTTGCCCCCTCATAGAAAAACTTGATGAAGAAATTAAATCCGTGACGAAAGAATACAAAAAACTGTCCGAGGAAATTTTTCCTCATTTTAATGTGGCGATGCTGCACGGAAAACTCAAACCGAAAGAAAAAGAAACAATTATGAAAGAATTCAGCGAAGGGATAACTGACATTTTGGTTTCCACTTCCGTCGTTGAAGTCGGAGTTGATGTTCCCAACGCGACCGTGATGCTGATTGAAGGCGCGGAAAGATTCGGGCTAGCCCAACTCCACCAATTCCGCGGAAGAATCGGAAGGGGAGACGCGCAATCATACTGCTTCCTTTTTACCAGCCCCAAGAGCGCCAAAATTAGCGGTCGCCTCAAAGCGATCGTCAACTGCCATAATGGATTTGAATTAGCCGAAAAAGACCTTCAATTAAGAGGACCTGGCGACTTCACGGGAGTTCGTCAATGGGGTTTGCCCGATTTGGTTATGTCGTCCCTGAACGACTTGGAATTAGTCAAACAAACCCGCCAAGCCGCGCGGACTGTTTTAGAAAAGAACCTCCTCACTCCCGCCCTCAAAGAAGAATTAAAAAAATTCCAAACAGCGCTCCATTTGGAGTGAAACGGGGGCTGCCCCCGCAACGGGAGCAGCCCCCAGATTCAAACCCTTGACAAAATATCTTTATGTGGTAGGATACAAGCAGTTCTTATAATTAACTTTTTTTCAAGGGGGGTATGAAATGAGATTAACAGAAAAAGAAGTAAAAAGATTGTTAGCGGCCGAAAGAGCAAGAACAGAAAAAGCAATCACGACGACTATATCAAAATCCTCGGCCGAACTTCGCGCAATTAGCGCGACAAAGGTAAAAAATTGTCGCAAGGATAACCATCCTATAATGATGATTATCCACAGCGGAAGAATTGCCCAATTGAGAAAATATTTGGGCAAAATTAAGCAAGCATTTGAGAATTTGGAAAATGGTAAATACGGCATCTGTCATGTTTGCGGATGTCAAATTCCAACAGCGCGCTTGCGAGTCTGTCCGGCAACAAACACATGTATCACCTGTAAAAAAACGCTTAAATTCGTCACGGCGCCAATAATAACATTGCGCCGCGAAACCAGGGCAGCAGCCCTCTAACTCAACAACAGGGGAAATGGTAAAAACGCCATTCCCCTGTTTTATTTTCCCCTATTTCTTACTTTTCGGCGTCACCCAAAATCCCATATACTTCCCAATCATTAACCGCGTTTGCGATTCCAATCCAGGGATAGCGCCAAAAAACAAAATCGTCACGGGAACTAAAATCCACTGGATAATCATGCTAAAATATTTCAGCCGCCCCTTAACGCCACTTTTGTATTTCTCTGGTCTTTTTGGCAAAAGCAAAGTGCTATAAATCGCGGACCCGACTAATCCAACCATCGCCAAAGTCATCAAAATTCTTGTCACGCGCGGCAAATTATATGATAAAACCGTCACATTAAATTCTTGTCCGCCCAAAGCCAAAGGGAGCCAGCCCAAAAAGAAAATCAGCAACGCGTTCGTCGCCCACGACCAAAATCCCTCCAACTGAATCCAGGTCCAATGAAATTTTTGCCGCCAAGGTATTTTTTTATTTTTCAAAAAACCAAAAAGGAGAAAAGGAATATTCTCCGCCCCCCAGCCCCATCGCCTCTGTTGCTTATAGACATTAAGACATGTTTTTAAAAACGACGAAGACAAATTAGCGTCCATTGAAACAGGGTAATTGAGCGGAATTGTTTGATATTTCCCGTCGTAAAAAAGCAAATTTTTCCAAAAAATCCGCGAATCCTCCGAAACAATATTGACCGACCAAAAATCAACATCAACCAACGCCTGAAAACTGACCGCTTGCGAAGAAAAAGTGGAGAGCCGTTCTGGTCTTTGCTGCTGGATCATCTGCCAAAATGTCCCTGAAGTCGCGACGACTCGAGAAACCGATGGCGCGTCCCAAATATTATTATTATAAACCGGAATCGGCTGATAACTTGAACGGGTCGGTTTTTTAGCAGTTAAATAATGATACGACAAACAAGAAAAATATCGCGGATAAACTTGCGTATCAATATCAAAACAAGAAACGACAATATTTTTATAAGGAATTTTCAACGGGTCAATAATTTTTTTCTTAACTTGGCGCGCGCCATATGAAGAATTTGAGCCCTTGCAAGCCATTTCGCCTGCGACGCCTTCGGGATGAACCGTAATCAAAAAGTCAAAAAAATATCCGCCAAATTCTTTTCTCGCTTTTCGCGCTCTATTTCTGGCAGACAAACCCGCCCTTTCTTCCACCGCTAAGACAACAATCATTTTGTCTTTTGGATAATCGGATTCAGTAATCGCCCGCAAGGTGGTTTGAATCACGGAGAGCGGCTCTTTGTAAACAGGCAAAACAATTAAATGATGTATTTTTTGCCATTTCTTACCGCCCAGAGATTTAACCTTGCCGAGCCAATCAACCGATAATTGCTTTTTCATCTGACGATAACTAATTCTCAAATGAAAAGAAAGATAAACTGTTTTCAAGAGCCAATAGACATCAAAAGCGATAATAAAAAAGGCCGCCCAAATCGGTTGAGCCCAAGACAAAAAAACAATCCCTAAAAGCGTCGCCCAAGCCAAAAATCCAGGCAAAATTTCCAAAGCCCGATAAACAATCCTCTCCCATCTCTTTTCTAAATCCCCCGCCTTCCCAATTTTTAAATAATATTTTTCAGATGGCAGCATATAAAAATCCTATCCCAAAACCAACCCCAACGCAAGCAAAATAAAAACCGCCGGCGTTTTTGCCGGCGGCATATTACAAAAAACTACAATGACATTTCAGCAGCCATAAACCGCGTTTTCGCGGCTACAGAATACTTTTTCCCATTTACGAATCCTTGCAGATGTTCCCTGCCTCCTTTTTCCACAAGACAAGCATCTGAAATTTTTACAAGTTCTTTCGCGGGTGTTCCATTCCCTTTTCGGGGAAGAATATTGACATAATTGTAAACAACCCCGCGACATAAACTTTCCACTGTGCATATTCGTTTATTTATTTGCCGCGCGACATTCTTTATGTCGTCCTCTGACATTTCGCCAAAAAATTCTTGGCTAACATCTGACCAATCCTGATACTTTTCCGAATTCATTTTTGTTTCGAAAAGAAAATCTTCTGAAAAATAAATGCTACCTTCATAAAATTCAACTACTGCCCCTCCGCCTAACACTCTTGTTACTTTATCAACTTCCATTTTACCCCCTTTTATATGATTATTAAATTTTTAAAAAACTAAACAAAGACCGCTGGTAGCCCTAAGGGGAATCGAACCCCTGTTGCCAGAATGAAAATCTGGAGTCCTAACCACTAGACGATAGGGCCGAAAAACTTGTCATATAATACAAGTTAGAATATGATTTGTAAAGATATGATTATTTTAGCCATTGAAACATCTTGCGACGATACGGGAGTTGCCGTGGTTGAAGCCGACTCAAAAGGATGTCTGATTTTATCTAATATCGTCTCGTCACAAATAAAAGTCCATGCTCCTTACGGCGGCGTCGTGCCTAATTTAGCCGCGCGCGCTCATTTAAAAAATATCAAACCCTGTTTTGAAAGGGCGCTCAAAGAAGCAAAAAATCCTAAAATTGATTTAATCGCCGTCACAGTCGGACCCGGACTTATCCCCTCTCTTTTAGTCGGCGTCAACTTCGCCAAAGCCCTCGCCTACGCCCAGAAAATACCGATTACGGGCGTCAACCATATAGAAGGCCATATCTACGCCAATTGGCTCCTGTCAATTCAAAATTCAAAATTTCCAATTCTCTGTCTCGTCGTGAGCGGGGGGCATACGCAATTGATTCTAATGGAAGGTTATGGAAAATACAAACTACTTGGAGAAACGCGAGATGACGCGGCGGGCGAAGCGTTTGATAAAACGGCGAAATTGCTCGGGCTCGGCTATCCAGGCGGACCAATTCTCGCCCAAAAAGCGAAAAAGGGAAACCCGCGCGCTTTTAATTTGCCCCGCCCAATGATTCGCGCGAACAATTTTGATTTTTCTTTTTCTGGATTAAAAACAGCCGTTCTTTATTTAGTCCGAGGCCTTAGGGACAGTCCCCAATCCTTGGGGACTGTCCCTATTTCTGATATCTGCGCCTCTTTCCAACAAGCTGCGATTGATGTCTTGGTTAGCAAAACAATAAGAGCCGCGAAAAAATACAAAACAAAAACAATTATGCTTTCGGGCGGCGTGGCAGCAAACCAAGAATTAAGAAAACAACTAAAAAACGAGATTGAAAAAAATCTCCCCAACGCTAACTTCCATGTCCCGCCCATAGAATTCTGCTGTGACAACGCCGCGATGATCGCTGCTGTTGCTGCTTTTGGGGGCTGCCCCCGTTGCGGGGGCAGCCCCCAAAAAATCCAAGCCAACGCTAATTTGAAATTAATTGCCTAGCAAACGGGGACAGTCCCCGTTGCGGGGACTGTCCCCATCAGGTACAATATAATAACGCCGATGAAAGAACTACCTACACAATATGAACCAAAAGAGAATGAGGATAAGATTTACCAACTTTGGGAAAAGTCGGGTTATTTTAATCCCGATAATCTTAAGACAAAGAAAACGGCTAAAACCTACACCATCGCCATCCCTCCTCCAAATGTGACTGGCGAGCTTCATATGGGGCACGCGCTAAACGCTTTTATTCAGGATGTTTTAATTCGCTGGAAAAGAATGCAAGGATTCAAAACGCTTTGGGTTCCGGGGACGGACCATGCCGGCATCGCCACGCAAAATGTTGTTGAAAAAAAATTAAAAAAAGAAGGACTCAACCGCCATATTTTAGGAAAAGAAAAATTCCTTGAGAAAATTTGGGAGTGGCGCGCGGAATACGGAAATTTGATTTTAGAACAATTGAAAAAAATGGGCTCCTCTTGCGACTGGAGCCGGACTGCTTTCACAATGGATGAAAGTTATCAAGACGCGGTCAAGGCGGCTTTTTTACATTACTACAAAAAAGGATGGATTTATCAAGGAGAAAGAGTTATCAACTGGTGCGTCAAATGCCAAACAAGTTTGTCCGACTTGGAACTTGAACACAAAGAAGAAAAAGGGCATTTATGGTATATTAAATATCCTCAAATAACCGTCGCGACCACTCGGCCGGAGACGATGTTAGGAGATACGGCGGTCGCGGTTAATCCGAGGGATAAGCGATACAAAAAATTAATTGGGCAAAAAATTATTCTTCCTTTAGTTGGACGAGAAATCCCCATAATCGCCGATCGAACCGTTGACCCAGAATTTGGAACAGGCGCGGTTAAAGTGACGCCCGCCCATTCTATGGCTGACGCGGAAATCGCCCTGCGAAACAATTTACCCACGATTCAAGTTATTAACACTCTCGGCAAAATGACGGAAAAAGCCGGCGCGCAATTTGAGGGCTTGTCTGTTTTAGACGCGAGACAAAAGGTTGTTGAAGAATTAGAAAAGGAAGGCCTTTTAGAAAAAACAGAAGATTATCTTCACCAAATCCCCCATTGCTATCGCTGCGACCGCGCAATTGAACCGCTCGTTAGTCAGCAATGGTTTTTAAAAATGGACGAACTCGCCAAAGTAGCGATGGAAGCGGTCGAAGGCGGGAAAGTTAAATTCCACCCGAAGCGATGGGAAAAAGTATATTTTGACTGGCTGAACAATATTAGGGATTGGTGTATTTCGCGGCAAATTTGGTGGGGGCATAAAATTCCCATTGATGGAGTTGACGATGTTTTAGACACTTGGTTTTCTTCAGCGCTCTGGCCTTTCGCAGTCTTGGGTTGGCCCAAAAAAACAAAAGATTTGCGGGAATTTTATCCGACGGACACTGTCAGCACCGCGCGCGATATTATTAATCTTTGGGTTTCCAGAATGATTTTTTCCGGGCTGGAATTTAACAAAAAACCTCCGTTTAAGGATGTTATCATTCACGCGACTATCTTAAACAAAGACGGGCAAAGAATGAGCAAATCGCTCGGAACCGGCCGCAATCCCTTGGAATTGGTCAGTCAATACGGCGCTGACGCGACGAGGTTCGGCATGATTTATCAGGTTTTAAACAATCAAGATATTAAATTCGCCGAAGAAAATATTTTAATGGGCAAAAAATTCGCTAATAAAATTTGGAACGCGAGCCGCTTTGCTCTGCAGCAAATCGGAAACGCAAAAATTAGCGTTCCAGACGCGAAATCATTGGCAAAAAACAAAAATCTGACCGCCGCCGATAAAAGAATTCTCAAAAAACTTAGCGCGATCACGAAAAAAATAGACAAAAATTTAGAAAATTTTCAATTTGGAAAAGCCGCCCATTCGCTTTATGATTTCTTCTGGCATGACTTCTGCGACAAATATATTGAAGAAGCGAAAAAACAAGATAATCTCCAAACAAAAAAAATCCTCGCTTTCGTTCTCCTTAATTCTCTAAAACTGCTTCATCCCTTTATGCCCTTCGTCACAGAAACAATCTACCAAAAACTCCCCTTCGCGAAAAGGGACTGCTTAATGGTTGAGGAATGGCCAAGGTAAAATTTTCAATTTCTAATTTTCAATTTTCAAATAATTTTCAATGAATTAATTTACTAATTTTCAAATAAGAAAAATAAGAAGAGAGTATAAAAAAATTTAGAGATTGAGAAATTAAAATGCCATTTGAAAATTTGGAAATTAAGAAATTATTTGAAAATTGAGAATTGAAAATTGAAAATTACGCCCCCATGCACTATTTTCTCTACATCTTCCTTGGTCTTCTTCCTAGTTTAATCTGGCTCTCTTTTTATTTAAGAAAAGACCAACGACCCGAGCCAAATTCAATCGTTTTAAAATTATTCTTTTGGGGAGTGCTTATCACTCCTTTTGCAATTGTTTTGGAACTACTTTTGGTTTGGGCGCTTAACCCAAACTTGCAATTTTGGTCTATCTTGTCTCAAATGCCCCAAAACGGATTTTTAAAAATTATTTTGGCGGCGACATTGGTTCCCGCCGTTGTTGAGGAGTATCTAAAATACGCCGTTGTTAGGTTTAAATTCCTCAAAGATTCAGAATTTGACGAGCCAACCGATGTGATGATATACTGTATTATAGTCGGCTTGGGATTTGCCGCTGTGGAAAACTTGCTCGTTTTATTTAAAATTCCATCATCGGATATTGGACAAGCGATTAGCGTCATCTCGCTCCGTTTTTTGGGAGCGACATTAGTCCACGCGCTCGCTTGCGGAATAGTCGGGTACTGGCTCGCCAAAGGACTGCTCCATTCCGATAACAGAAAGAAAATGGTTGCAATCGGGTTAGCCATTGCCATTACATTCCATAGTTGCTATAATTACCTTGTTGTCTCCATATCCCGAGCAACCGACTCTGAACAAAAATTATTATTCTTTTTTTCCGCCGCCATTTTTTTAATCGCGACCGCGCTTCTTGTTTCCTTTTATTTTCGCAAACTTAAAAAACATAAATCGGTTTGTAAATTATAATCTAAAAAAATATGCCAAAAAAATCATCATTTTTTGAAAAATTAACCGGCGCAAGTTGGTCGGAAGATAAGTTGTCCGCGGAAGAAAATATGGAAAAAGAAGAAAAGACCGAAGCAAGGCCCAAAAAAATAAAAACAAAAATGCGCAAAAAGGAAAAAATTTCAACCGCGGTTAATGTCCCTAAAAAAGAAGTCATTGCTGACAAAAAGGACGCGGGCGACTGGATGGCTGAATCCGAGGGACAGTTGACAATTGATGTTTATCAGACCCCTAACGAAATCGTGATTATGTCCACCATCGCCGGAGTTAAACCAGAAAACATTGATATTACGATGGCAAACGATATGATTACCATTAAAGGCAATCGCGAAAAAAGCGAGGATGTTAAAGAAGAAGATTATTATTACCAAGAATGTTATTGGGGACCTTTTTCCCGTTCGGTTATTCTTCCTATTGATGTCGAAGTTGACCATGCTCAAGCCTCAATGAAAAACGGAATTTTAACCATCAGATTGCCGAAAATAGAAAAGATAAAAACAAAGAAAATATCAATCAAGGCGGAATAAGATATAATTCTAACAAAGTTTAAAAACAGGAACATTCGTTCCTGTTTTTTGATACATGGGGGCAGCCCCCGCGACGGGGGCTGCCCCCATTCTTCTTTTATGCTATAATATACATCATGAAAAAAATCGCCATTATCTTTCTCGTTATCTTGATCGGCCTGATCTCTTCCACTTTTACCCTTCAAATAATTAACCAACAGAAAATCGCTTATGGAATTAAAATAGGCGGTTTTGAAATTGACGCGCGAGAGCCCCAAGCCGCGGCCGCGAATTTAGAAAACAGATGGAACGAATTTGCCGAACAGGAAATTGACTTTATCTTCCAAGAAAAAAAATGGTCTTCTAAAATAAGCGACTTGGGATTTGAAATTGATTCCCAAACAACGATTGAACAAGCGAAACAAATCGGAAATCGTTCAAATTTTTTTTATGAAATAAAGGAACAATTTTTCGCCTTAGTGGGACGCGAAAATATACCAGTAAGATACAAAATCAACGAAGAAAAATTTATAGACCAAACAAAGGAAATTTTTAAAGAAATTGAAAAACCGGCGACAGACGCTTCAATTTTCTTTAACGAAGAAATTGACGATTTTTCCCTAAAACATTCAAGCGACGGGACGGTCATTGAAAGAGAACAGTTGTTAAACGACTTACTCAATCAATTCCAATCATTTTCTAGTCAATCAATTGAGTTAAAATTATTACCCGATGAGCCCGAAGTAAAAAACGACGAAACTGGTCTGGTATTAGAAAAAGCCCAACTAATCTTGGCTAATCAACCCTATTCTTTAATTTTTGAAAATAGCTCATGGACAATTGGCAAAGAGATAATTATTGACTGGCTTGAATTCAGCGCCATTAAAGAAGAAAATTCGGATAATCAGATACTTGGCATCGCGTTGGATAAAGATAAGATAGAAAAATATTTAAACAGCATCGCCAAAACAATTGACCGTCCCGCCGCCGACGCTCAATTAGAGACCGAAGAAAATAAGGCAATCATTTTTGTTCCCGCCCAAGAAGGTTTCGCGGTAAAAAAATCGCAAACAATTGAACGGCTCATCGCAAATATATTATCCGACCCGCCGGTTAAAAAGACAACCATCATTGCCGACAAGGCGTCGCCTAAAATTACTTTAGAAAAAACGAATCAACTTGGCGTTAACGCCCTCGTCGGACAAGGAACTTCAAATTTCGCTGGTTCGCCAAATAACCGCATTCATAATATAAAAACCGGAGCCACCAAATTTAACGGACTAATCTTAACCCCCGGCGAAGAATTTTCTTTTAATAATCTTTTGGGCGGAAGCGGAGCCGAACAGGGATTTTTGCCCGAATTGGTTATTAAAAACTATCAAACAATTCCCGAATACGGAGGCGGGCTTTGCCAAATATCAACAACCTTTTTCCGCGCCGCCGTCAATTCTGGGTTAAAAATCACCGAAAGAAAAGCCCACGCTTTCCCTGTTGTCTATTACAGCCCCCAGGGATTTGACGCGACTATTTACGAACCCAAACCCGACTTGCGTTTTATCAATAACACCCCGTCGCATTTGCTTATTCAAACCGCGATTGAGGGGACGAAACTAACCATAAATTTTTACGCGACGGATGACGGCAGAAAAGTCAAAATTGACGGCCCTTATACTTTAGAAAAAAAAGAAAACGGCTCAATGAAAGCCGTCCTTACGCAGAAAGTTTACGACGCAAACGGAGAAATAACTGAAGAACAAATATTCTACTCCAACTACAACTCCCCCAACGCCTACACAACCCCCACCAACTAAAATTCGGCTATCCGATAGCCGAACAAATTGTGCGGACGGTGGGATTCGAACCCACACGAGATTTCTCTCAATAGGTCCTAAACCTATCATGTCTACCGTTCCATCACGCCCGCTCTTGCTTTATTCTAAAATAAATCTCGCTTAAAGGCAACAGGATTTAGGGACAGTCCCCGCAGCAGGGACTGTCCCTAAATTATTACCTAAAAAAACTTGACATTTTTAATTATTTGAGGCACAATAGGGTTATGTTTTAGGGACGAGAAAAAAGGACGGACTTGCCTAAAGCAAGTTCCTTAAAAAAATAATATACAGACAAAGGAGGAGAAAAATGTTTGAAATAAAAGAGATGGGAAAGGATGGAAAAGTAACAGTAGTAGTAAAAGCAGGAAAACCCCTCTTGAACTCAACGGCATTGTGTATTGTAGGGGTAATAGCTGTAAGCGCGCTTTTGGGCGGCGCGTTGATTGATTGGCTCGCTTTTACTTATTTGGGGCTTGCCGCAATTCTTGCGGTATTAGCGTTAAATGCAATCATTCTTCTTCCAACTGCGTACTTCGGGATACCCAGTAGATTTGGAAAAAGAATCTACAAAAAAAACAGCGACCCTGTAATGTTAGAGGAAGGCATAAATTTTCGTTGGCCATTAATAGAAGATCTATTGTCCCAAAACACTAAATCCAAAAAGCTATTAACACAAGAAGTCACCACTAAAGCGCTAAGCAGGGACAAGTTAGAAGTTACGGTTGAAGGATCCGTGCAGTACAGAATCGCCAATCTCGACACTCATGTTGAAATGACCGAAAAAACCATGGAAAAAGGCATGGTGGGGGCGATTGAATCCGAACTCGGTAAGATATGCGGAGTAAAAGAAGCAGATGTCTTCGTTGATGAACGAACGGAGATAGAGTTTTTAATCAAGTGCGTTCTTCAGTTAGAAAGACCGCCTCATCATTACATTGACGAAGCGAAAGAAATTGAAAAAGTTAAAGATGAGGCGAAAATCAGCAAAACACGGGTTGGCTCGGACGAAAAAGAAATTAAAGAAACAGACACACTCAAAGTAATAGCAAGCAATGTGATGGGTCTTGTCTTGAAAAAAGAAAACATCCCACGCTATGAGCAGAAGTTAGGGGAAACAAGGATTAAAGAGTTAGTCGAAAAGCTGTCTCCCGAAAAGTGGAAACTGGAAAAAGAAAAAGAACTTAATAAATTTGAGAAGTATGACATTGACATTATCCGTTTTTATAAGGAGAATGCCACTCGTATAAAGCTTTTATTTGAATTTGAACGAGATTCCGAAGTTGAAAAACTTTACGGAATCAAAATAGCCACATTTAGAGTTGAAAAACTCAACTTTTCAGAAGAAGCTCAAAAGGCTTTTGAAAAGACGCGGGCCGCAAAAGCCGAAATGATGGCGGCAGAAGAAAGATTTCAGAAAAAAACAGAAATGTTGAAGGAGTATACCCAGTTAACGAAGGGCTCTTTAACAGAAGCTGTTAATTTGACCGAAACAACAGCAGATGTGAAGGGAATCACCCGCCAGATAATTTCCGTGGAAGGATCAAAGGAATCCGATTTGCTCGCGCTCGGTAAATTAGTGGCTGGCGTTAAAGGAGGTGGTTAAAGATGAAGCGAATTTTGGCAGGAAGCGCGATACTTATCGCAATAACTCTCCTAATAACGGGAGCGTATCTAAGATTTTCGGCCATGAAATTTGCTGTGAAAAGCAAAAGCGTTGCCGAAATCCAAAAATCCGCTCTTGTTTCCGCTCCTGTTTCCGCCTCTGGAATTTTCATTGTTCCGCCGGGCGGAAAGGAGGTTAATCGGGATACCGCCGGTCAGAGAGTCGCCTGCCGTAATGTAGGTGACCATATTATTATTGAATCAAATCGGCCCGAAGCGTTGTTTATTCTGATGGATACGACTCGCATCAGGATAGACCCCGTCCGAACGGTCATCAGAATTGACTCTTTGGGCGGGAAGGACTATCTTCGTTTCCAAAATTTCGGAACGAAGACGGAGCGAATTAAAGCAAAAATTGCTTCCCACCGTTAAGGTGCGAGACAAACCTAAAAACCAAAAAGCCGAGAAGCAAAAACTTCTTGGCTTTTTATATTCCAAAAAAATTACTTCTATTTTATAAGATTTGTAATAAAGGTCTGCGCCACTCCCGCGAATAATGCGACGCCAATACCAACCAAACCCCAAATTAATCTTTGCCTCGCTTCCGTAAGTTTTTCATCTACGCCCCCCGCCGTCATCCAAGTTAAACCTGCCCAAACAATCATCATCACACCCAAAAGTAGAACAATACCTTGAAACCAATTAACAACTGTTTCAAAAATATCCGTTATGCCTGTTAAAGAAGTGGGACCAGCCTTTACAACATCAACTGCCGCGAAAACGGCCAATGTCCCCGCGAACAAAAAGACAAGCGAAAACGCGATAATTGCCGAAAAAAATCTTTTATTATTCTTCACAAATTCTCACCTCCTTTCTTTTTACCCTCCTAAAATACTTCTAACTAAAGTAACCCAATTTTTGCCTATTAAAAGAACCGCCAAACCAACCAAAGACCAGGTTAGCGCTTTTCTCGCCTCTGTTATCTTCTCGTCTCTTCCGCCAGCAATCATAAACAAAAGGCCTGAATAAATTATCATACCTACGGCGATAATAATACCAATATTCGCGACCCAATCAATAATATCTTCTATCAACGCCTCAAAACTTGTCGATGTGAGCGGATTTGAAAAAATTCCTGTTACTTTTGTTCCTTCCAGCGCGTCTACTCGCGCCAAAGGCAAGCCCATCATTAAACATATAAAAAACAAAACCGCCGACAAAGAAATTATTTTTTTAAGTTTAAAATTCATAAATGTTTTATTTTATCTATTAATTTGAATACATGTAGGAAATTTTGTCCACGCGGCGCTAAATTCTGACTTAGCAACGGTCTTTAAAAGGGTATCAATCATAAGCCAACTGCTGAAAATAATAACAAGACCGATAAATGTATTTACAAAAATTCCTTTGGCTTTGGTAACCGCGTCTTGACTCCCGCCCGAAAAGAGAAACATAACGCCAGCCACCGCGAATAAAAGAGCGGCGACGGGAAGAGCCAAATTAAACGAAATAAAATTGATAATATTGCTTCCTAAATGCCAAAGGTCGCAGATTGTGCAATTATCATTGCAAGGAACGATAGAGCCAGTAATATAGCCCGCGCAAACTATATTCGCCTTCATTAAACCCGCGAGCAGAAAATAAATTAAAAATCTGTAATTCTTCATTTTCTCATTAAAACATTAACTTGATTCACTGCCCTATCCACAGAATCGCTAATTGTCATTTCTCCCGTTACAACTGATTCTATCATATCCGCCAAAATCGTTTCAATACCTAAATTATCGGTCTGATACCAAGAGCGAGCCGTTAAAGATTGTTCCGCAAAAACGCCTAAATCTGCGTCATTTTTTTGCCATAAAACAAGGTCTTTCCTGGCGGTCGGTTTTTTGGTCAGCTCTAAATATTTTTGAGAATTTTCTTTTCCCGCGAACCAAACTATAAAATTCCACGCTGCCCTCGCATTGGAAGAATTTCTTGGAACAGCCAACCCCCAATAATTAGCATAATTGATATCTTTCTCAGAGCCCTTAATTTGGGGCATCGGCGATATACCAAAATTCAGATAAGGCGCTTTCGCGCGAATAGTTGGTAATTGATAAGAATAATTAAACATCACCGCTGCTTTGCCTTCATAAAAAGCGTCAATTGAATAATCCATCCGATTATTCCACGAATAAACGGCTTTCAATGGATTGGCAAAATCAGTATAAAACCGCAAAGCATCTGTTGATTCCCTAAAGATGGCCTCTGTTTTCTCTCCATTAATCATTTGAACGCCCGACTGGAGCATAAGCAAAGACAAAATATCGGTTGAGCGATTAACATTGCGCGCCGTTCCTAAAGCGACTCCCGCACGAATAATATTATCCCTTTCGTCTTTAATAGTTATTTTCTCCACATCTTCTAAGAAATCCTCCCATGTCTTGGCTGGCTTGGGAATGCCAGCTGTATTAAAGATATCCTTGTTGTAATAAAGAGCCAAGGTATCAACGCTCAAAGGCAAAGCCGTTACGAACCCATCTATTACAAAATCATCATAAATAACATCAACAAAATTATCCTGAACATCTCTCAACGAAATTAAATCTTCAGGCGCGGCAAAAATTTTATCTTCGTATCTCGGAATCCATGTATGGTGCAACATGACAATATCGGGACCTCTCCCTGTCGCCATCGCGGCCAATAAATCTTTTTCGTACGAGACGAAATTCTTTTTGTAATAATTAATTTTAATGTTTGAATATTCCGCATTAAAATCGCTGATCAGTTCTTTGTAAATATCAGAGTCGTCATAAACGCCCCAAAATTCCAATTCTACATTTTGGGTAACTTCTTCCGATTTACAACCCGGGAAAGCGGCCGCTAACCCAAAAATCAACACGGGCGCAATAAAGGTATAAAAAATGGTAATCTTTTTTTTAGACAATGGTTTGTTATCCCCTAAAAACTAATCCATAATGCTGACTGTCAATTTCAAGTTCCTTTTCAAAAAGAAGCCCTTCGTTTTCCGCCAATTGACGCGCCTCCTTTTTGGAAATCAACCAACCCCCTTTTGGAGCTAATGCAGAACTGGCTATCCATTCAATTACAACCAACTGCCCGCCCTCTTTCAAAACCCTTCTTGCTTCTTTAATAATTTCTTCTTTTTTTTGCGATTGAAACAAAATGTTGCGCATTAAAACAAAATCCATTGAATTATCATCTAACTTTGAACTGCCCAAAACCTCCAAATTACAATGAATTGTTTCAATATTGGAAATCCCCTCTAAATCCGCTTTGCTTTTAACCGCTTCTAATGTTTCTTTGACCACATCAACTGCGTAAACTTTGCCTTGGTTAACAATTTTTGCCAAAGGAACACTAAAATATCCGTTCCCGCAACCAAAATCAGCTACTTGCGCGTTATCGCGAATGCCCATTCGTTTCAAAATTTCTTCAGGACGAGATAGTCCTATGACTTGATTTGACATAATCTTTTTAAATACACGCCGCGGTGACGACTTTGTCGTTTCCGTTCAGCCGCATAATTTTAACCCCCTGCGTGGCTCTTCCTAATTCGGGAATGGATTTAACTTCCATTCTAATGACCTGCCCTTGTTTAGAAATAGCGATTAAATCCTTTGTCTCTGGACTCAAAATATGACCCGCAACAATATCTCCTGTCTTTTCGCCAATTTTCGCCGTCTTAATCCCCATTCCGCCTCTTTTCTGCGTCTTGTAATATTTCAAATCCGTTTTCTTCCCAAGCCCATTTTCAGTCACCACTAATATTTTTAAATTCTTCTTTTCCGCTTTTTCTTCAACAATACCCATCCCGATTAATCTATCGCCTTCTTTTAAAGCGACTCCCTTCACACCCGCCGCGCCTCTCCCCATAACCCTAACATCGCCTTCTTTAAAGCGAATGCTTTGCCCTTTAGCGGTAATCAAAACAATTTCATCTTTGCCGGAAGTCAGAACAGCCCATCTTAATCGATCACTCGCGCTTAACTTTAAGGCAATTAATCCGCTTTTCCGCGTATTTTTGAAGTCATCTATTTTAGTTCTCTTGATTATACCATTTTTAGTCACCATGACCAAATATTTCCCCTCCACAGGGCCACTCATATCAAGAACTGTCGCGATTTTTTCTTTGGCTCCCAACTGCAAGATATTAACAATCGCCTGTCCGCGCGCGACGCGACTCGCCTCCGGAATCTCATACGCCTTTATTTGAAAAACGCGCCCTTGATTGGTGAAAAACAAAATTGGGTCGTGAGTTGAAGCGGAAATAAAATGTCCAACCGCGTCTTCTTCCCGCGGAGTAATGCCAACCACTCCCTTGCCACCTCTTTTCTGCGATTTGTACGCTTGCGGATTCATTCTTTTAATATACCCGCCTCGGGTTAAAATGATAATATTTTCCTCTTGAGGAATTAATTCTTCGTCCGTCAATTCTCCCACTGGTCGGCTAAAAACTTTTGTCCGTCTTTTATCTGCGTATTTCTCTTTCAATTCCTCTAACTCTTTTTTAATCAAGTCCATAATTTTCTTTTGGCTCTTCAACAAGGCCTCCAACTTTTTAATAATTTTCTTTTTCTCTTCCAGTTCATCTTTAATTTTCTGCCGCTCCAAACCAGCGAGCGCTTGAAGTCGCATTTCTAAAATAGCCGACGCCTGAAGGTCGCTTAATTTAAATCTTTTGACTAAATTTTTATGAGCCGTATCTTTATCAGCCGAGCTCCTGATCGTCTTAATAACTTCGTCAATAAAATCAAGCGCCTTGTTTAAGCCGAGCAAAATATGTTCCCTTTCGCGCGCTTGTTTCAACTCAAATTGAGCGCGACGCGTGACGACCGTTCGACGATGTTTGACATACTCGTCCAAAACACCCTTAAGCGACAAGACCTGCGGCTGAATTCCATCAACCAAAGCAAGCATATTTAAATGAAATGTCTTCTGTAAATCCGTCAGTTTGAACAAGCGATTAAGAACTTTCTGCGGCTGGGTATCGCTTTTTAAACCAATGACCAATCGGACGCCATCTTTATCCGACTCATCGCGAATTTCTTTAATCCCTTGAAGTTTTTTACTTTTAACTAAATCCGCTATTTTAATAATAAGATTCGCTTTATTCACTGCGTATGTCATTTCCTTCACGATAATCTGGAATTTTCCCGCCTTTTCCTCAACAATTTCCGCTTTGGCGCGCGAAACAATCGGACCCCGTCCGCTACTATACGCCTGAATCATTCCCTGTCTATCATAAATTTCTCCGCCCGTCGGAAAATCAGGACCCTTAATAAATTGGAAAAGGTCTTGGACCGTCGCCTTAGGGTTGCTAATCAAATAGATAATGCCATCAATCAATTCGCCCAAATTATGAGGTGGAATGTTGGTCGCCATCCCGACGGCAATCCCCATCCCTCCGTTTAAAAGTAATTGTGGAAGTTTCGCCGGCAAAACAGACGGCTCTTTGGTGCTCCCGTCATAGTTATCAACCCAATCAATCGTCTCCTTGTCAATATCAGCCAACATCTCCTCCGCGATCTTATTCATCTTCGCTTCCGTATATCTTGGCGCGGCTGCATTATCCCCATCCATCGAGTTATGAACAAAAATTCCCGCCCCAAGACAAAAATTATGATGCGGCTCTATGGTTAAATCATAAACATCCTCTTTTTTGCGAAGAATTTTCGCCGTTGCTATCCGATGATTATATTTTTTAGATTCGGATACAATTTCCGAAAAATTGCTAAAATAATTTAATGCGTTCTCAAGTTTTGGAACACCATTATTAGTTCTTTCTCGCTCGTATATTTCAGGAGTTATTTTTTTACGCTTGCCCAAAAGAGAGTGAACAAATCCTAAAATTTTACTCTTAATTACTCTTTTCTTATATGAAGGGTTCTGCCAATTTTTAAGCAAAGAAACTTTTGCCTTCCCCGCCAAATCTTTCATAAATTCAGGATTTTCTTTGCAACGCTGCTTGTTGCGAGCGCTTGTTAATTCGCTCATTTTCTTACTAAATTCAGGATTTTGCCATTGTTCTGTCGCTTTTTTACTATGAAATTCTCGCGTTTTTGGGTTTTCCCACAACTTTTTAGCCATTTGGCTAAAATGATCATCGGGATATTTTGCTCGATATTCAGGATTTTGCCATAATTTTTTTGACATCTCACTCTGTCTCTTTCTTTCTTCAGGATTCTCAAATCTCTCTTTTGTTAATTTAGAAATATATTCTCTATGTTTTGGGTCAGACCAAATTTCCAAAGAAATTTCTCTCATCATTTGAGACATTCGCTCCCTGTATTTTTCATCTTGCCATTTTTTCTTAAGTTCTTTCGATTTTGACTCGCTCATTAACTCTTGAAAATCTTTTCTTTGCCATAAGCTCCTCATATTCCTGCTCGATACCTGACTCGCTCTCTCTCTATATTCAAGATTTGACCAAGCTTCTTTAACCATCTCACTCATTTTTTCTCGATAAACGGGATTTTTCCAATTTTTTTTGTTCAATTCTGACAACATCAAAGCCGCCTTTTCTCTGTTTTCTTTCTTCGCCCAAAATTTTCTTCTTCCTTCGGCAATTTTTTTAACATATCCCGCATCATTCTTATGACGCCAAGAAGCAATTTCTTTATGATATTGCCAATGTTCTCCCCATTGCAATCTTAAAATATTATCTGGATTATTATTTAATTTATTAAAATCCAAATGGTGTCTAATCTTGCCTTTGTTTTTCTTATAAACTCTATTAGCCAAATTCCATTTGTCAGCCAAACGATGAACAAAATCCCATGTATGTTTAAATGGTTGACGAACTACCGCGTAGCCTTTTAGATTAGCATCTTCGCCTTGGTAAATTTCATCGTAAAGCGGCATCAAAGAATCGCTTGGCTTTAAATCTTTAGCTTTTTTATAAGATCCGTTTCTGACCATAAAAAGATGGTCTAATGTGCATTTAATTTTTTTTCCGTTATCCAGCGTTATCTCCATTACTTTTTCGTCCTTACGAGTTAATCTAGGATTTTTTATTTCAGCAACTTCTATTTCTTTATTGTCCGAATTAAAAGAAAATGTCCAATTTCTTTTCCCTTTTTTATATTCTTTAATAAGTTCTCCAAAAGTAAGATCTCGTCCATCAGTTAATTTAATTTTTGTATCTTTTGTAAAACAGCCAAAATTACCTTGCCCTTTGACCATCGGATATCGCGCGTGGAATTCTTGTGTCATCTTGACCATTGACTCATAAACAGCCATATCCCCATGCGGATGATATTTGCCGAGCGTCTCCCCCACGATTGTCGCCGACTTGCGGAACTTAGCGGAACTGTTCAGCCCCATCCGATGCATGGCATACAAAATACGCCGGTGAACCGGTTTAAGTCCGTCGCGAACATCGGGCAAGGCGCGCGAAATAATTACGCTCATTGCGTAAGCCAAATACGAATCCTTCATTTCGTCCGTAATCGCCCGTTTTTTTATATATCCTATTTCCATAAACAAAAAACAAAATTATTTGCTCACTGGCAATCTTATCGGCTTAACCGTTTTTGTATTCTGGGGACTGTCCCCAATTTCAATTTCCTCTTCTACTATATTATCTTCAAATAAAGCCCCTACGCTCGCTTTTAACGCTTCCATTAAAGAAGGTGTCTCTTTAATAATTTTCTCCTTCGTTTGAGAAACCTCTTTTACAGAATACTTCAAAGAAGCGACCCAAAAGGAAACAACAAAAAACGAGCAAACCAAAACAAATGCCCAAAGAATCCGAACGCGAACAACTCGCGGCTTATTCTGAATTTTCTCAATAAAATCAATGATATTCATTGTTTTAAATCTTCATCACAACCACTTCCATCCCTCCATTCGTAAAGTCCTTCTTTTTAAGCGTCAGTTTGTCAACGGCCGTTTTCTCTTCCAGCCCCATTTCTTTCAGAAATTCATCTACTCCCGCTAAATTCTCTTTCAATCCCGGCAGTTTGTATCGCATCGGGATAATAATTTGCGGCTCAATTTGCTTTGATATTTTAGCCGCTTCTTTCGCTCCAATTGTCTCGCCGCCGCCAACGGGCGCCATTAGAACATCAACCTGTCCAATCGCTTCCAACTGTCTGTCCGTCAGTCGCTCCTGTCTTAAATCGCCCAAATGACAAATTCTAATCCCATCGGTTTCTATTAAATAAATTGTATTTTGAAAACTTGAGACCCCAATAATCCTAATATTTTTCACTTCGTATTCGCCCGGTCCGTTAATAATAAAGGGTTCGCCGCTCATCGCTTTGATATTATTATGATCCTTATGATTGCGCGAAACCGCAATAATATCCGCGTTCCCTTTTGGAGGATTCAAACCAACCCCCTTGTCAAAAGGGTCAATTATAATAACCAAATGCCCGCCCTGATTAGCAATCTTGAAACAAGAATGCCCGTACCAGTTAATAATCATAAATTAAATTTCCAGCTTTTTAAATCTTATCACACCCGCCTTCTCTTGCCAAGTTGATAATCTTGCGTTATACTCTCGGAAGTTAATATTATATTATGAAAAAAGAATCTCAAATCATGAAGGACTTGTTGGAAAAAGAAAAAAAAGCTGTTTCTTTGCCTCAAGCCGGAGATATCGTTGAAGGCCGCATTATCAAAATTAGCAAAAGCGCTATTATTGTAGAACTCGGTCCTGTGGGAACAGGCGTTGTTTACGGCGGAGAATTGAAAGATAACCGCGTCATGCTCAAGGAATTGGCGGTCGGACAAGAAATTTCCGCCTTGGTTTTAGATCCCGAAAACGAAGATGGCTTCGTTGAACTTTCTCTTAAAGAAGCGCATCTGGAAAAAATCTGGAAAGACCTTCAAGCAAAAAGGCAAAGCGATGATGTTATCACCGTCAAAGTCATGGAAGCAAACCGCGGCGGATTAGTCGTCAGGTTTTCCGACTTAGTCGGCTTTTTGCCCGTCTCCCAATTATCGCACGAAAATTATCCCCGCGTTGAAAACGGCGATAAAAACGCGATTCTCCAGCAACTTAACCAATTTATTGGAAAAGACATGACTGTTAAAATCATCAATCTTGATAAAAAAGAAGAAAAAATGGTTGTTTCCGAAAAAGCCGCCCAAGCTGGCAAGACCAAAGAAGACCTCCTTAAATACAAAGAAGGAGATATCGTTGAGGGAACCGTCGCCACGCTCGCTAACTTCGGCGCTTTCATAAGATTTGACGAAAACATTGAGGGCCTGGCGCACATTTCAGAATTAGAATGGAGAAGAATTGACCACCCCAGCCAAGTCCTTAAATTAAACGAAAAAGTAAAAGCGAAAATCATCAGCATCCAAAACGGTCAAGTAGCCCTCTCCCTCAAAGCGCTCAAAGAAAGACCTCAAGAAGAAGTCAAAGAAGAGACCAAAGAAGAAACAAAGGAAGAATAAAAAAAGCCCCCGCAAGGGGGTTTTTAACTTATTGCCATATCCAAACATTCTGCTATAATACCCATTATGAAAACATTATTTAAAAATTTACTCATCGCTTTTTTGGTTTTTCTTTCAATCGCCGGATTTTTCGCTTTAATTAACAGCGGCGTTGAAGAGCCGACTCAAATTTCGCTGACCCAACTGGTTGAGCGAATTAACAATGAAGAGATTTCAACCATCACTATCAAAGGTGACGCGCTTGAAATTAAATTAAAAGGCGGAACAGTTGAAAGCGCGACCAAAGAAAGAGAGGCCTCGCTGACCGAATCGCTCAAAAATTACGGACTTGAAACAGCAAAACTAAAACTAATCAATTTGGAAGTGGAAGGAGAAAGCGGCGCGGCTTTTTGGCTCGGCACCGTTTTGCCTTTTCTTTTCCCTCTTCTTTTAATCGGCGCTTTCTTTTGGTTTATGCTCCGAGGCGCTCAACGCGGGCAGAGCCAGGCGTTTTCTTTCGGTCGTTCCAGAGCGCGCCTCATTAGACCCGAAGACAAAAAAAATCGGGTTTCGTTCAAAGATGTCGCTGGATTGAAAGAAGCCAAGGAAGAACTAAGCGAAATAGTTGAATTCCTTAGAACCCCCAAGAAATTCGTTGACCTCGGAGCCAAAATTCCCAAGGGCGTTTTGCTTATCGGCGCGCCTGGCACAGGCAAGACCCTTTTGGCGCGCGCCATCGCTTCCGAAGCAAGCGTTCCATTTTTCAGCGTCTCTGGTTCAGAATTCGTGGAAATGTTTGTCGGCGTCGGCTCATCCCGAGTTCGCGACCTTTTCCAGACCGCCAAAAAGAACGCGCCCTCTTTAATTTTTATTGACGAATTAGACGCCATCGGACGCCAAAGAGGCGCCGGACTGAGCGGCGGACACGACGAAAGAGAACAAACGCTCAATCAAATTTTAGTTGAAATGGACGGATTTGACCCGAACACAGGCGTAATTTTAATCAGCGCTACAAACCGTCCCGATGTTCTTGACCAAGCGCTTCTTCGCCCGGGCCGATTTGACCGCCGCATCATTTTAGACCTGCCCGACATTAAAGACCGCGAAGCAATCCTTAAAATTCACAGCCTCAATAAACCTATGGGCAAAGACGCCAATTTCAAGGAAATCGCCGAGCGAACACCTGGATTTTCCGGCGCCGACTTGGCAAATTTAGTCAACGAAGCGGCGATTCTAACCGCGCGGCGGAACAAGAAAATCATCGGGCAAAGCGAACTTTTGGAATGTATTGAAAAAGTCATTTTAGGACCCGAAAGAAAAAGCCACATCTTGTCTAAAAAAGAAAAAGAAATCACCGCCTACCACGAAGCCGGACACGCCCTACTCACGACCCTTCTCCCCAACGCCGACCCAGTCCAAAAAGTTTCCATCATCGCCCGCGGTTCAGCCGCTGGCTATACTCTCAAACTCCCTATTGAAGATAAACACCTCCACAGCCGTTCCGAGTTTATGGATGAATTAGCCGTCCTTTTAGGCGGATACGCTGCCGAAAAAATCGTCTTTAACGAGCTCACCACTGGCGCTTCCAACGACCTTCAAAAAACAAACGAACTCGCCCGCCGTTTAGTGACTAAATATGGAATGAGCGAAAAAATGGGACCGAGAACTTTTGGCGGACGAGAAGAAATGGTTTTCTTAGGACGAGAAATGGCGAATGGAAAGGACTATTCTGAAGAAATAGCAAAACAAATTGACGAAGAAATCGCCGAATTTATTGACAACGCCTACCGAGTCGCCGAAGATATCTTAATCAAAAACAGAAAGAAATTAGACCGAATCGCCAAAGAACTAATCAAAAAAGAAACGATCGAAAGAAAGGACTTTGAAAGATTGCTAAAAAGAAAGGTTTAGGGTATGATATCGCCGGGCGCGTAGCTCAGCTGGTTAGAGCACCTAGCTTATATCTAGGCGGTCCCTGGTTCGAATCCAGGCGCGCCCACGCGTTTTTTCGGGCGGTTAGCTCACTTGGTTAGAGCGCGTCGTTGACATCGACGAGGTAACTGGTTCGAATCCAGTATCGCCCACCAATAAAAATCCCGCATAACGCGGGATTTTCCGCGCAAAGGGGACTGTCCCCTCTTGGGGACAGTCCCCGGATTACTTGCCACTCGGCTAAAATACTGGTATTTTATCATAGTACGGGCCAGTGGTTTAGTGGTATAACGCCTCCTTTGCAAGGAGGAGGTCGCGGGTTCGATTCCCGCCTGGTCCACATGTCTATCACCCTCAAAATTATTTACGAAAACGATGATTTTCTTGTTCTTGAAAAACCAGCTGATTTGACCGTCCACCCTGTAAAGCCAGAACAGAAAAACACATTGGCGGATTTAATTGTGGCGCGATATCCAGAAATTAAAGGAGTTGGGGAAGATCCCTTGCGGCCGGGAATCGTTCATCGGCTGGACAAGGACACTTCGGGATTGATGGTTGTCGCGAAAAACAACCAAAGTTTTAATTATCTTAAAAAGCAATTTCAAGATAGAAAGGTGGAAAAAGAATATTTGGCCTTAGTCGTGGGAAAAATAAAAGACAAAAAGGGAACAATTACCAAATCAATCAGCCAATCAAAAAAAGACCACAAAAAAAGAAGCGCCCTTTTGGGAGAAAAATCAAAACCCGCTTGGACCGAATACGAGGTCTTGGAATATTATAAACAATACACCCTCGTCAAAGCAATGCCAAAAACGGGGCGGACACACCAAATCAGAATCCATTTGGCATCCATTGGATACCCCATCGCCGGCGACAAACAATATAAATTCAAAAGACAACCTTGCCCCAAAAACCTTTCAAGGCAATTTCTTCATTCCTACTACTTGAAATTTCAAACAACTGATGGTAAGATGATTGCGTTCAAATCAGAACTTCCGCAGGACCTAAAAGAAGTTCTTAAAGACCTTGAAAAAATTTATGAATAAAATTGACGCGTTCAACAAAAAAAATATAAAAAGCGATTTGCCCGAAATCAGGACCGGATACACTATCCGCGTCCACCAAAAAATAAAAGAGGGAGAAAAACAAAGAATTCAAATCTTTGAGGGCTTGGTTATTGCCTGCAAGCACGGCAAAGGAATTAATTCCACCATCACCGTCCGAAAAATCAGCCAAGGAATTGGCGTTGAAAGAATTTTTCCAATCCACGCGCCTTTTATTGAAAAAATAGAAGTCATCCGCAAACACAAAGTCCGCCAAGCCAAACTCTACTACATCCGCCACAAATCAACTAAGGAATCTCGCCTCAAAGAAATAAAAGAAAAGCCCGCCAAGAAAAAAGAAAAATAGCCCCCGCCGCCCAGGTGATGGAACTGGTAGACATGCAAGCTTGAGGGGCTTGTGCTCGCAAGAGCGTGAGGGTTCAAATCCCTCCCTGGGCACAAAGACTGGGGGCTACCCTCGCAACGGGGGCAGCCCCCATTTAAAAAAACGCCACCCGGCGTTTTTTTTGATTCCCCCTTGCTATTTTTTAAAATCTATCGTATCCTATCCCCAATCAAAAAACCCGTAACTTAACAACCAAAAAGGAGGGATAAGATGAGTCTATTTTCGTTTTTTGAAAGAAAAATTGTCGCTGAATGTGGACACACTACAAAAAGAAAGGATAAAATAGTGGCGTTTGGCGAAGGGACAATCACTGAAATTACTTTTGAAGACGGTAAAACGCCATATTGCCATCAATGTCTTGAAAAAATGGCTATCAGGTGCGCTTGGTGTGGACATGTAATTTTTATCGGCGATCCAATTACTTTATACACCCCGGCAAAAAAAGATTTTAAAATATCAGATTACGCCACCGTGTACAACAAAAACCCGCTACAATTAGTCGGTTGCTTGAGATGGGATTGCGCTGAAACAGGCGCGGATAGGGCTGGATTTTGGATGCCACCTGGAAAGGTTGAACGAGTGCCAACCGCGTTTGAACGAATTATGATGGGTGAGAACGCAGTAGTTATCGGAGATCTTAGCAAAGCGTAAAAATAACTAATTCCCCGTGGCCTTGATTAAATAATAATCGAGGCCATTTTATTTCCGCCAACATATTAGACGTTCAACGTCTAACACCCCATTCGGCTATCCGATAGCCGAATTAGGCGAATCTCTCTTGCCACTCGCTTAGGAGGTTGAAAAACTATTTTGCTTTATTCTTAACTTGCCGCGCTCTCGCTTTTTTCAGCGATTCAAAATGTAATATGCCGCTTTCATCTTTGTCGGTCATATTGCCAAGCAAACGAAAACTTCCCTCGCCAAAAGTTTTTTCAACAAGACGCGCGATAGGCAAAAGATGTCCAGTAAAATGCGACTTCAAAAACTCTTTAGAAACATCATCCGCGCTTTGATACTGATTTGGAAATTCTTTTTGTATCTCGCCGCAAACATAATCAAGAGTTTGTCTCTGAGGAAGATAGGAAAAAAACCAACCGCCCTCGCATTTTTTGTTCACGTAAATTATTTCGTCCTCTGAAATATTCTTTTTTTTCGCTAATTCCTTCTTAAATTTCTTGGCTTCATCCGACATCATCCATTCTTTTTCCTCTTTCATTTCTGGCGTTTCAAAAAGTTTGCTTAAGAAAATTTTTTCTTGAGCCGAAACAATCGCTTCGTGCAGTCCGACGAAGTGCCTATGTTGCCCTCCATAATGGTCATGTCTCTGCGACGATCCCACAGTCATTCCTTCTCTGTAGGATGTTTTTTCGACTTTTTCATTTTTTTCTTCAACTTCAATAGAATAATATCCCTTAAGGTGCAATGTCTCGTGAAAAGCGACTGAGCCAAAATGAGCAAGATTATCTCTGTATTCTTCGGCGTTAAAGACAACCCCCTGTTTGACAAAAAAAGCCCCTGCGCTATGGTTGCCGCTGCCAATAATCTCTTTATATAATTCTGGGGGTATAATATGGTAATTTTCCGCCGAAATATTGTATGTCTCCACGCCTGCTTCGCGCATTAATTTATTTGTTTCTTGATTCGCAAAATCAATTAGAGCAAGTTCTTTTTCCGATTTTGGATATTCAAATTTGGCCAACTGCTCTCGCGCTCGCAGAGGCAATGATTCAAAATGGTCAAAGAAGGCCTGCTCCGCCTCTTTTTTGGCCTGCTCTTTTTTTTCAAAAGAAGCATTCCCAACCACACTAATTTTTGGACCTTTCTCCATATTTTCCATATTAAGATTTTATCACTTTTTTCAATTATAGAAAAGACACCCCATTCGGCTATCCGATAGCCGAATTAGACGAACCTTTCCTGCCGCTCGCTTAGGAGATTAAAGACAATAGCGGAGGCGGCAGCTAAGATAAATGTCCATTGGATGGCGAGATAAAAAGAAGCGGCGATAATCAGAATAACCATCAATGTCCGACCGAAACTAATCGCTATTTCGTGCAAGACCGTGAACTCGTCCACGAAATGCCCTTGGTCAGCCGCGATTTCATAAGTCAGCGCGTCAAAGGGCGTCCGCAGGAAAATTTTGGCGACGCTATGATAAGCGCCCACCATAAAAATATGGAAAGCGGTGGTGATGAAAATCTTAACAACCCACCCGGCGGAATAAAAAAAACTCCCCCATTTCAAAGCGCCCTTTTTTGAATCATTCTCGTCCATTCTCTTACCTAAAAGCAATTGCGCTCCGACAGTAATTCCAATAATAAATGTAGAAATCGCGCCAACTTGAAAATAGTCGCCATTCAAAAGTTGATAAATAAAAATCGGCCAAATAACTATCCCAACGACATTCTCGGCGCCATCCGCCATATACGCCAAAACAATTTTTCTCATCTTGCGCGAAAAAAATTGTTTCCATGTTTCCAAAAACTCCCAACTAAATTTCTCGCGCGTCCGAGGAATGGTCAAATATGGAATGCCCGAAACAAGATAAAGAATAATAGCGATTAAAAACAAAACATCAAACCCAAAATGGCTAATGATATAACCCGATATTAGAGGGATAAAAACCCCCGCCGCCAAATAACTGGCGTTGAGAACGCTCACTTGCCTTCCGCGGTCTTCTTTATTGGTAAATTTGGCGAAATCAACATGATAAGGCACCCAATAGAAGAGCCGAAAGAAAACGACCACCAAAACCGACAAAGGAATTAAATACCGCGCGTTTTCCGCGTTGATGAAATAGAAAATAAGATAAAACGCGGCGCCCAAAAGAATGCTAATTCGCAACGCCCTCCTAAAACCGAAGTCGTTCAGAAATCTCGCCCCAAAAGAAACAGTCAGCCCATACAAAAGATAGCCAACGCCGTAATAGATAACCGTCATTCTTAAATCCTGCCCAAAAAGGTCATACAAAAAAATAGGCAAAAAAATCCCCGAAAGAGCCGTCGCAATCAAAACAATTGTCTTGCCCACATACAAAGAAACAAATCCATGCGAAGGCGCCTTATCAAAATATTTTCCAATCATAAAAATATTTTACCATAAAAACTGGAAATCCCCCAGTTTCTCTGATAGAATGGCAATATCGCGGGCGGTTAGCTCACCCGGTAGAGCGCTTCGTTTACACCGAAGAGGTAGCAGGTTCGAGTCCTGCACCGCCCACACGGAGAGGTGCCAGAGTGGACGAATGGGACGGTCTCGAAAACCGTTGTGGTAGAAATACCACCGTGGGTTCGAATCCCACCCTCTCCGCCTTCGCCCGCCAAAGCGGGCTTCGGTCGCTGACGCGCCATAGCTTTAGCGACGGAGCGCGGACACAGTCCGCCTGAAGATTGCGTAGGCGGGTTTCGCCCGCCAGATCAAAATCAACCAAAAATATAAGACCCATAAAATTACATTGCTACTTTGCGTTTTGCGACAAATACACCGCCTTCAATTTTGAAAAATATTTAAAATCCGGTTCCGGCAGAGCGTTTATAGCCAAACATTTAACTTAATCACAAAGAAAGCGAGGTGAAAATATCAAAGAATGGGGGCTGCCCCCGCAACGGGGGCAGCCCCCATTTAACACACATGAAAAAAATAAAACTTTTTTGGTATTTACTAACAATTATTCCTATCGTCTTGTTGATTCTTGGTTATGTTTTTCCCCTTCATTTTTTCTCTAGCCAAGATTCTATCAGGGAGTTTGTAAATCAATTTGGGATATTTGCTCCAATTATTTTTATACTCATTCAAATTCTCCAAGTTATCATTACACCCTTCAGCCATTACACAGTTTCTATTGCTGGTGGTTTTATTTTTGGAACTTGGTTAGGATTTCTTTACAATTTAATCGGCAGGGTAATTGGAACTGCAATCGCGTTTTATTTAGGAAGAATCTTCGGAAGAAAAATTATTAAGTATATGGTAAAGCCAGAGACAATCGAAAAGTATGATTATTATTTTGATAAAGGAAAACTGTTGTTGTTTTTGGCTTATTTTCTCCCCCTATTCCCCGATGATGAAATTTCATATTTAGCCGGATTTTCAGCAATTAGTCCTAAAATCTTTTTGCCGTTAATGGCCGTTGGACATATCGGCGGAAGTTTAAGTTTGTCTTATCTCGGGAACGGCGTGCAATCTATCAAGGAACCAATGTTTATATTTCTTTCGTTAATTACTCTAATTGGCGGAATTTGGTTTGCTTGGCATTATAGAGAAATAAAAAAATAAACAACACGCCCGATAGAGAGCACTTTTTGTCCCCTGTGGACAACTGGTCTGAAATAAACTATACTGGGACAAGACCTTCCGCGGAATAATTTTTCCGATGGAGGTCTATGGTTTATGCTTAATATCTTAATCGAAAACCCATTCTTTTTTGTTTTTTTGGGCGGAATTATTTTTCTCGCTCTTTGGAATGTTTTGCTTCAAATCCAGCATTGGCTGATAAGAAAAAAACTCAAAACATTTTTTAATGGCAAAAAAGCGTCTGATTTGGAGGGCGTTCTTTTCGAAGAAATCAAACGGTTGAAAAAAGCGGAAGAAGGCATTAAGGGGTTGTCTAAAAATCTAAAATCAGTTGAAAAAATGGCTGAACGAAGCATTCAAAAAGCGAGTGTTGTCCGTTTTAATCCGTTCAAAGAAACGGGCGGAGACCAAAGTTTTGTCATCGCCTTGCTTGATTCGCGCGATAATGGCTTGGTCATCACGAGTTTATTCACCCGCCAAGGAAACAGGGTCTACAGCAAGCCAATTAAAGAAGGAAAATCAACATATCCCCTTTCCAAAGAAGAAACGGAAGCGTTGAAGAAAGCAGGAATGGAGAAATAAGTTTTTATAAAAATGAAAAAAAAGATTGTTAAGAAAAAAAAGAATAGTTTGCCAATCCGTCCACCGGTGGTGGTTATTTTAGGGCATGTTGACCATGGAAAAACCTCCATTCTTGACTATATCCGCAAAACGCAAGTGACGGCGAAAGAATCGGGCGGCATTACCCAACATATCGGCGCCTATCAAGCGAAGCATCAAGATAAAACTATTACATTTGTTGACACCCCTGGCCACGAAGCGTTTTCGGCGATGCGTTCGCGCGGAGCTAAGGTCGCCGACATCGCCATTTTAGTCGTCGCCGCCGAAGAAGGCCTAAAGCCGCAGACAAAAGAAGCGATTACTCATATTAAAAAATGTGGCATTCCAATGATTGTCGCGTTGAATAAAATTGATAAAAAAGAAGCCCAGCCGGATAAAGTTAAAGGAGAATTATCAAAATATGAGGTTGTCGTTGAATCATTGGGTGGCGAAGTTCCTTCAATCAATGTCTCGGCAAAAACAGGGCAAGGGATAGAAGAACTTTTGGAAATGATAAACTTGGTGGCGGAAATGGAAGAATTCACGGACGACCCAAACCAGACAGCCGCGGGAGTAATTATTGAATCGCGGCATGATACGCGAAGGGGCGCCACCGCTACCTTGTTAGTCAAAAGCGGAACGCTCAAAAGCAGAGATATTGTCGGAACTGGTTCGGCTTTCGGACGGATTAAAACAATGGAGGATTTTCAGCTTAATCCCATTAAAGAAGCGTCCGCGTCAACGCCCGCCGTCATTACTGGATTTAATCAGGCCCCGCAGGTTGGAGAAAAATTCGCTGTTTTTAATAGTTTAGACGAAGCGCAAACAGAAACCGCGAGAAAGACGGCGAAAAGAGATGCTGACGGAACAAAAGAAGTTTTTGATTTTGATTCGGACAAAAAAACGCTTAATATTATTCTCAAAGCCGATGTGAGAGGGTCTTTGGAAGCAATCCGAGAATCGCTCAAAAGCATCCCCGACGATGAGGTTATTTTAAGAATTCTCAAAGCGGAGGTTGGGGAAATAACAGAATCGGATATTAAAATGGCTGAATCAGCGAAGGCGAAAATATTCGGCTTTAGAATTAAAACAAGCGGACCGAGCAAACAATTAGCCCAGCATAAGAAAATTAGAATCGCCTCTTTTGATATTATTTATGAATTAATCCAAAGCGTCCGAGAGTCGCTTTCTAAACTTTTAGAACCAGAGATAATCAAACACAGCGTCGGGCAACTAAAAGTCCTCGCTTTGTTCAAGACAGAAAGAGATAAGCAAATTATCGGCGGGAAAGTTATTAAAGGAGATATTAAAAAAGGCGCGTTGGTTAATATTATCGGCAAAGAAAAAACGCCTGGGAAAATTGTCCAACTCCAACGAGACAAAAAAGAAACTGACGAGGTCGGCAAAGGTCACGAATGCGGTCTTGCTGTTAGGGGCTTAACGAGCATTGAGAAAGGAGACACTTTGGAAATCTACATAGAAGAAAGAAAAAAGAGGGAAATTTAATTATTCGCCAACCCTATGTCTGCCCTGCGAATTGAAAAAGTCAACGAACTTCTCCGACAAGAAGTTAGCAAACTACTCCTGAAAGAGGTTGATTTTGAAGGCGCCTTCGTAACAATCACAAATGTTGACACAGCGCCTAATTTACAGCAAAGTAAGATAAGGATTAGCGTTCTTCCAAACGAGAAAATCGAAAAGGTTTTGGATATCATTAGCAGAAATATCTTTCATCTCCAAAAATCGCTTAATAAGAAACTATATATGAGACCCGTTCCTAAAATGATTTTTGAAATTGACAAAGTGGAAGAGCACGCCCAACGGATTGAGGAAATTTTAGGAAAGATTAAAAGGTAAGGCCGTGTGGCGGAGTGGTTACGCGATGGTCTGCAAAACCATTTACACCGGTTCAATTCCGGTCGCGGCCTCAGGGAAAATAAAATACGCCGCGGTGGTGAAATGGCAGACACGCAACACTTAAAATGTTGTGGGAGAAATCCCGTGTGGGTTCGACTCCCACCCGCGGCACCATAATAAAAACCCGTTTTTAACGGGTTTTTATTATTTAACTATATCTTCAGCACTTCTACTTTGAGTTGTTGAACTCCGAATTGCTTGGCGTCTTCTCTGGTTTCAAACCAGATGTCTATTTTGTGGTTGTTTTTGAGGGCCATTCTGTCCTCAACCACGAAAACCTTGTCTCCGTAAATGTCCGGAAAACGAACTCTCGTCCCAAACTTTAAGAAGTTGCAAGCGATAATACCGTCCCGAACGCCTGTCCCGGAAGCGGTAATAAAAGGCGTTGAATCGGTTTGGTCAGGTGTGCTTGAGTAAGCCGTCACCGTCACCCATTTCTGATTTACCACAATCGGCGTGTCCGGCGTAGATGATTGGACTAATGTTTGCCCTTGAAGGGTTATCAGACCATCAACCGGAAGAAAACCGATTTCAGTTTGATTGGGACCGATTAAACCAAGCTGGGGAAATAAGAAGTTAGAGACCAGGCCAAGCAAAGATAGAGAGACCGAAATTCTATTCTTTGTATACATAAATTTTTAAGTAATTAAAAAATCCCCTCTTCGGGATTTCTTAGATACTATCACATCTATTTAATTTTGTCAAGGGTTTTTGGCGGTTTTTTGATTTTTCATCTTTTTTAGAGCGATTCGCAACCAAACAGAATATTTGTTCGGGCGTTTGGCGATGTTTTTTTTTAACTCCCCCATAGAAATCCACTTATAATCCATAATTTCCTTTGGGTTTGGCTTCGGCTCTCCGTCAAATTTTCCGATAAAAACGCAGTCGTATTCGTTTTCAGTCAGGCCATTATGAAAACCCGTGTTGTAAATAAAGCAAAACGCTTTTTTGATTTTACAATCAAAACCCATTTCTTCTCCTAGCCGCCTATGCGCCGCTTGATGATATGTCTCGCGCGGTCGCGGATGACTGCAAACCGTGTTTGACCACAACCCTTCCGAATGATATTTATCTCGCGCTCTTTGCTGAATAAGTAACTCTCCTTTTGAGTTAAAAATGAAAATTGAAAAAGCCCGATGCAGTTTTCCATCCCGATGGGCTTTAATCTTCTCCTCTACGCCGACTTTTTTATTATTTTTATCCACCAAAACAACTTGTTCTTTCGGCATCTTGTTTTCTTATTCGTGAGCGGGTAGGGGGAATCGAACCCCCGTCATCTGATTGGCAACCAGATGTAATAGCCACTATACGATACCCGCCTTCGTCCGCCATAGCGGACTTCGGCGGGCAATGCCCGCTTAAGTTCGCGACGGCTGGATTGGTGCCGGGGGTGGGAGTCGAACCCACTACTTTCTCTTTTTCAGAGAGACACTCTACCGATGAGTTACCCCGGCATAAATTTAATGAATTAAAGACAAATCACTATTTAATACAACTGGTCGCATTGCTTCTATTTCATCCTTATACATTATTTCGGGAATTGAATTTAACAAAAATACTTTCTTATTCAAAACATGAGCGAAACCCATTTCGAGAAACGCATTGCCACCAATATAATTCTTAATTCCATTTTTGTCTATATTGATAATCAAAACAGCATCCGCATTTTTAATTTCTTCGAAATAATCCCTAATAAGATCATGCTCAATCTTATTTTTCACTGATTCAGAATGAATCTTATCTAAATTTTCCATCAAAGCATATTGTTCCGTAAATTTTGGTAAAATAACTTTATGATCTAATATCCTAAGTTTTTTACCGATATCTACCATTTTTTTCACAGAGCTCATGCTTCCGCAAATTACTATTTTCATATTTTTATATAGCCCCGCAATACTGCGGGGCACTATTTTTTGTTGCCAAATCGGAATTTGGACAAAAAATGTGGACCCAGTGGGATTCGAACCCACGACCACCTCGCTGCCAGCGAGGTGCGCTACCGCTGCGCTATGGGCCCGCGAAATTCTTCCAAATTCTGATTTGGTAAAGAATTTCAGCGTCCCGCAGTATTGCGGGACAACTTCTCCCAAATTCTTATTTTTGTTACTAAGTTAGAATTAAGGCCCCGCAATTCTGCGGGGCGCTGATTTTTATAATCAAATCAGAATTTGAATAAAAATCGCGTGTCCTCGGCGCGAGTCGAACGCGCGACCTACGCGTTAGGAGTGCGTTGCTCTATCCACTGAGCTACGAGGACTTATTCATAACGCCGCAACCCCATCTTATAATATTGACTTACCTTAGTCAATGGATTATACTCTAAACTAAGAAACGAGAAAAATGAAAAAATCACCTATCGTTCAAGTTGTTAAAAAAATTAGTCCTGCGGTGGTCAGTATTACGATTACCAAGGAATTTCCTAAAATAAGGAGATATTTCGTTCAGCCGTTTGACGAACTTTTCGGGTCTTACGGAGCGCCTATTCCTCAATTTCGCCAAGAAGGAAAGCAAAGAGTGAAAATCGGAGGAGGAAGCGGATTTTTTGTTTCATCGGAAGGCATCATTTTAACCAACCGTCATGTTGTTGCTTCCTCTGAAGTTGATTATACGGTCGTCACAAATAACGGCGAAAAATACGAAGCAGAGGTCTTGGCTCGCGACCATGTCAACGATGTCGCCATTATTAAAGTAAAATGCCCCAAGAATAAAAAATTTCCTATTTTGGAATTGGGCGATTCAGATAAAATAGAATTGGGACAGGACGCGATTGCTATCGGCAACGCTTTGGGAACTTTTCAAAATACCGTTTCAACTGGAGTTGTTTCTGGATTGAGCCGATTTATTACCGCTCACGACGGAATTTCCGGTCGCGCGGCTGAATTAAGAGGGCTTGTCCAAACAGACGCGGCGATTAATCCGGGCAATTCGGGCGGACCTTTGGCTGACATTGATGGCAAGGTTGTCGCTATTAATGTGGCAATCGTCCAAGGCGCTCAAAATATTGGTTTCGCTATTCCAATTAACAACGCCAAAAAAGATTTAGAGGACCTTAAAAAACACGGAAGGATTATTCAGCCATTTATGGGCGTCCGATATATTTTAATCAATAAGGCGCTCAAAGAAGAAATTTTAGCGCAGTCAGGAATTAGTTTGCCGGTTGACCACGGCGCTTTAGTCGTTCGCGAACCAGGCATCGGCGACCCTGCGATTATTCCTAATGGTCCCGCCTTCAAGGCCGGTTTGATGGAGCGCGATATTATTTTAGAATTTAATAAAGAAAAAGTTGACGAAAAGCATCCTTTGCAAGAAATGATTCACAAGCGCAAGCCCGGGGATGTGATTGAAATAAAAATTTTAAGAGGAGACAAAATCGGCGTAGTAAATGTAAAACTGGAAGAGAGGAAATAGAAAATCCCGCGCGAGCGGAACGAAAGCTCTCTGCCTGAGAACAAAAGTCCTTTCATTGAAAAATGAAGGACTTTTGTTTTGCGGAATTTTTAAAATAACGCATAATTTCCAACAATCAAAACATATAGCGGCTCAACTATAAATGGAATTACTACATAAATCATAAAAAAAATCACACCTATAAGAGGCAAAATACCGCCTTGTATAAAAGAATTTTTAACATTTTCTAGTGAAGGGAATAAAGCGAAAAAAATATGCGAACCATCAAGAGGCGGAACTGGCATTAAATTTAACACTCCTAAAATAAGATTGATCCAAACAGAAAAACTTAAAAAATAAATTAAATAAAGATTATTTAATTCAAAAAAATACAAGAAAGAACCAACAAGTAGCACTATTAAAAAATTAGAACATGGTCCAGCCGCGCTTACTAAAGCAGGACCCCATTTTTGGTTTTTTAGATTATAAGGATTAAAGGGAACTGGCTTGCCCCAACCGATCCCGGCAATGAAAATAAGAATTGTTCCAAGCGGATCTAAATGCGCAAGCGGATTTACAGTTAATCGACCTTGATCTTTAGCAGTATTATCACCTAAATAATAAGCCATCCATGCATGAAAAAATTCATGAATGCTAAGCGCAAAAATTATTGCCATGGCTATTATTAAAAACAATATTGGGTCATTAAAAAGAATTTGTATAAGCATATTTTTTTACTTGATTATTATCAAAAAATAGGGTAATCTTTAAAAGTAAATTAATTATCTATACGAACAACTATGTCAAGAAGATGCTCTCTGTGCGGTAAAAAATCAATGGTCGCGGTGACAAGAAAGAAACTCCGAGGTAAGTATAACCCGACCAGCAAAAAAAGAAAATACCCCAATTTACAATGGGTTACTCTTGAAGTTGGAAAAAGAATCAAGGCCTGCGCCAAGTGTATCAAGACAATGGCCAAGACAAACAAGAAATAGTAAATAGAATCTAACATCCGACGGGGCGTGGCCTAGTGGCTTAAGGCGTCGGGCTGGGGGTCCGAAGATCGCAGGTTCAAATCCTGTCGCCCCGACCAAAATAAAAACCCTTAACAGGGCGTTTTTTAATTTCAAAACAAAAGCCTCGCTGTCAGATGATTTTCGAATAGAATTCCGCTATTTCTCTAAGTGGGTGTCAGGAGATAACGCCACGGCGCTAACTCACTTAAGACTCCCGGACGAAATTATTAAGTCGAAATCTAAAAGAAAAATCCGAACAGCAAAGCTATCATCATCTTAACAAATAGACAACCCTTGTCAAGACCATCTTTTACTCCTTAATCCCATCCAAATTAACATCGTACAAAATCGCTTCTTGAACTAAGCGATATTTGACAATTTCGTTTTCTTTAAACCAAATTTGAATTTCTTTTTCCGCTTCTTCGGGACTTCCCGAAGCGTGAATAAGATTTCTCACTGCCCTGTTGTCCGTGTCGGCAATCGCGTAAGAATCAAGCGTAAGGTCGCCTCTGATTGTTCCGATATCGGAAGTCATTGGCTCCGTCCCGCCAGTAATTTTTCTGATAATTCCCACCGCTTCGTTGCCCTGCCAGACCATCGCCACGACCGGTCCCGAGGATAAATATTTCTTCAAACTTTCTAAAACCTTTTGACCGCACTGAATTGGGTCATCAAACGGCGGCTTCAATCCTTTTTTAAGATACGCGTTCATCGCCTTTTCTCCGACCGATTTCAACCATGTCTCAACGATCAAATAATGCCTTTCAACCTGCTCCTCTGTCGGAATTAAAAATTTCAATCCAACCAACTTAAAACCAGCCCGCTCATACCGCTTAATTATCTCGCCAATCAATGTTCGCTGAACACCATCTGGTTTAATTAAAACCAAACTTTTCTCTTTTGACATTATGTTTTTATTCATTTTTTTACTTGATATTTCTAATAATCTACCACAAAAAAACCGCCTTGCCAAGATTCACCGCTCTGTTTTTACCTCAAACAATTCTCCGTTGGTTAAAATCGTAATATCTCCATTTTTGTCTGTTCGCGAGATGAATGCGTTTTTTAATATATCCAAAACCTCTTGGTTCGGATGCTTGTAGCGATTATTTTCCCCAACCGAGATAACGGATATTTTCGGATTAACCGCCTTGATGAAGTTATAACTACTTGAGGTTTTGCTTCCGTGATGGGGAACTTTCAAAATATCCGATTCCAAATTCGTGTTTCTTTCAATTAAAATATTTTCTATCTTCTTTTCAATATCTCCGGTTAATAAAAATTCGGTTTGTCTGTAAATCAGCCGACTGACGACTGAAGCGTTGTTAACACTTTTCGCGTCAACCAGCGGCTGTTCTGGCCAAAGAATTTCTAAAACAATCCCCTCACTTAAAATAATTTTTTGTCCGGCTTGGGCTATCGTCAAAGGAATATTTTTCTCGTCAATTAACTCCCGCCACTTTTTATAAACAGCCGTGTCCGTCTCAAAACCGCTCGTTAAAATATGTCTGACTTGATAATACTCCAAAACATCCACCAACCCCGTAATGTGGTCAGCGTCAGGATGCGTTAAAATAAGTAAATCAATTTTTCTATCGTAAAAGGGCATTGTTTGATTTAATTTTTCCAAAACCGTTTTATCCGGTCCGCCGTCAATTAAAACCTGTTTTTGGAACGGCGTTTCAATAAAAATGCTGTCCCCTTGCCCGACATCAAAAAAATGAACTTCCAAAATATCGTCCGCTGTCAAAGAAAAAACAGCCGACCAAACAAAAATGGTCCCGACAAGCAAAATCCCCAAGAAGGAATAAGCAAATTTTCTGTATTTAATAATAAATATCATAAGTTGCCCATGGAAAAGATGATAGATATTCAATTGTTTTAATGAGATAACTCAAAAGAAGCCAAATCGGCCAGACCACTATTTTCGCCAGAGGCAAATAAATCAGCCCAAGAAAAACAACCATCATTCCCATTCCCATTATAACAGGCAAAAGAGGAACAATCATCAGGTTGGCGAGTGGAGAAATGAGGGAAATTTGCCCAAATTGAAAAATCAAAATTGGAAGCGTCCCTAATTGCGCCGCCAGAGTCATTGTTAAAATATCTTTTAATTGCATAAAATCGGGCAATCTCGCCATTTTTTTGTCTATCATCGGTTTGAGATAAATAATACTCAAAACGGCGGCGAAAGAAAGTTGGAAGCCGACATCAGCCGCGAGCAAGGACGGATTGACAGCTAACATCACTGTGGCGGCAAAAACTACCGCTCTGTCAGCGCTCCGCAACCGTCCAACTTTTTGCGCCAAAAGAAGCAGACCCGCCATAATTCCGGCGCGAACTGCCGAAGCCGGCGCGCCAATCATAATGATATAAGAAAAAAGCAGGAAAGAAACGAGGTAAAACGCCTGTCCGCGCCAGAGTCCGACCGCCAACGCGAGATAGAGAAAAATCTGCGTCATAATAATCATATGCATCCCGCTAATCGCCACGATGTGCCTCGTTCCGCTAATATTTAATTTTTCTTTCAACTCATCCGAAAGCCCATATTTATCCCCGAGGAAAATCGCCCCTAAAACCGAAGAATGAGGAGGCAGAAGCGTTTGGTTGATAATGCCCCTTAATTTGTTTTTAAAATCAAAAATTTTTTGATAAAACCAATTTCCTTTACCCGCGGCAATTAAATTTATATTCGGATAATAAGCGACTGAATAAATTTTATCTTTCGCCAAATACGCCCGATAATCAAAATCTTCAAATTGAATTGGCTCTTTTAATTGCCCACTAATTTCCAACTCATCGCCATATTTATATTCCGGATACAAATCAGTTGTCACTAAAATCTTTCCGGGAATTCCCTCTGCCTCAAACTGAAATATCTGATTACTAATTCTTTTCTCCGGCTCTTGGATGATAACGCCCCTTAAAACAATTTCCTGCTCATAATATTGCCTCATCGCGTCAATTTCATTTTCAGATACCGCCGTCTGATGTCGAATCATCCCGCCCGCCAAAACCAACAAACAAAACCCCGCCACCAAATATGTTAGACCCTTAGGGTCTAACACGCTTGCGGAAACAACCAAGGCAGTTCCTAAAATTAAAATTCCCAGCCAAATTGGCCGGGAAATATCAACTGCGGAACTAATTAAAACACCGACGATAAAAGATAAACAGAGATAGAGGAAAATTTTTGACTTGGTCATAAGGCCTCTGTCCTATACTCCGCGTAATTCTACTTGATAAAAATATTGCCGGGCGATTTCAAGCATTTCTTTCAGGTCATCTTCTGAATAAAGTTTAACGCCTCGCCAAAGACCATTTAAGTTTTTATCCATTTTAAACGGCTGGAGAACAAATGATTTGGCGCCTTTAAGCAACTGCCCTATTTTCCTGATATCCTCCTTATCAATCAACCCGGGCAAAGCGGTCGTCCTGAATTCATACTCCTTTCCGCTGTTTTTTATCAAATCAACGCTCTCTAAAATATCTTTTTGTTTAATTGTCTTGCCCGCGACTTGGCAATATTTTTCCGATGAACTTTTGATGTCCATCGCCACAAAATCAAGAAGATTGTTTTTAAGAAGCCGCGCTAAAACTTTTGGCCTGCTCCCGTTGGTGTCTAATTTAACCAAAAACCCCATTTCTTTTATTTTTCTCGCAAAATCAGCCAAATCGTTTTGAATCGTCGGTTCGCCGCCAGTAATACAAATCCCTTCCAATAAATTTTTACGGGACTCAAGAAATTCAAAAAAGACCTTCTCCTTAATCATTGGTTGTTTCTTTATCTTCTCCTTGTCAACTAATTCCGGATTATGGCAAAAAGAACAATTAAAATTGCAACCAATAGTAAAAACTGTGGCGGCGACTTTGCCCGGATAATCAATCAGAGTCATTTTTTGCAACCCGCCAATTAACATAAATTCTATTTACAATCTTTAATCTTAAATAACTTCCTGTCTTTAAACTCCTCTTGTTTGCCGACATGCCATTGCTGGATTGGTCTAATGTAGCCGACTACTCTTGAATAGACCTCACAGGGCTGTTTGATGACGCATTTGGGGCAAGTGTAATGCTCGCCAGAAATATATCCATGATGAGGGCAGATCGAAAAAGTCGGGCTTATAGTCAGATACGGCAAGTGAAAATTTTCAAATATTTTCTTAACCAGATTTTTAATGGTCTGGATATTCTCAATCCGTTCGCCGATAAAAGTATGAAAGACAATTCCTCCTGTGTATTTCGCTTGGATTTCATCTTGCAGTTTCAACGCTTCAAAAACATCGTCCGTGTAATTCACCGGAAGCATCGTTGAGTTGGTGTAATACGGATTTTTTTTAGACCCAGCCGTGATAATATCCGGATACTCTTGCTTATCTCTAAGCGCCAATCTGTAACTCGCGCCTTCCGCCGGCGTCGCTTCAAGATTATAGAGATTGTCTGTTTCTTTTTGATATTTTACCAAACGGTCCCGCATAAAATCAAGGACTTCTACGGTAAATTTTCTGCCTTGGCGAGAACCAATGTCTTTTCCTATGAAATTAAGCAAGGACTCGTTTGCGCCAACCAATCCAATCGTGGAAAAGTGATTGCCGTAATACTCGCCGCGCATTTGCTTAACATTACTCAGATAATACTTAGAATACGGATAAAGCCCTTTTTCCATAAAGTTTTCTAAAACCTTCCTCTTTATCTCCAGCGAGTCCTTGGCGATATCCATCGCCCTGCCAAGTCGCTCAAAATATTCCTTCCTTGTTTTTGACAAATAGCCAATCTGTGGAAGATTAATCGTCACGACCCCAATTGAGCCCGTAAGCGCCCCCGCCCCAAACAACCCTCCGCCCCGCTTGTATAATTCTTTCTTCGAAAGCATCAATCTGCAGCACATGCTTCTGATGTCTTCTGGGTTCATATCGGACTGGATGAAGTTTGAAAAATAGTTGATGCCGTACTTCGCCGTCGCTTGCCACATTCCGTCCAAAGACGGATTGTCCCAGTCAAAATCCTTGGTAATTGAGACGGTTGGAATAGGGAAGGTGAACGGGCGTCCGCTTCGGTCGCCCTCCATCAGACATTCATAAAACGCCTTGTTGAGCATATTCATTTCTGTCTCAAACTCGGCATATGTCTCTTCCTGCGGCTTGCCTCCGATAATAACCGGCTGTTTAGCAAACGACTCCGACGGTTTAATATCCAAAGTGACATTAATAAAAGGCGTGTTGCCTGTAATAAAAACTTTGCCTTTTCTTCTGGCGACAATAGTTTCATTTTTGGTGTTGGGCGACCAAATGACGCCCTTGTAATCCACCTTTTCTATTTTAGGAATATATGTTTCAGTATGCTTGATCAGCCGCAAAACAAAAATATCCTTTTTACCAATCGTCGGTTTTCTTTTTAAAACCGTGAAGCCATATTCAGCGTTAACGCAAATAATTTGCAAACCATCAAGCAATTCTAAATCAGTCACGCTGATTTTACATCCTTCAAATCCGTCTCCTTTGAGATATGTTTCAATGAATAATTTTGACTGCCTTTCGTCTAAATTCAACAAATCATCCGGCATAAAATGGACATTTTCCTTAGTCCCAAACCAATTATGAATTTTTCTTGAGCTTTCGGCGTTGAGCCGCATTCTGCGGACATTATCTCCCAAAGAGGCCGTTTCATATTCCGAATATTCTAAATGAAAATGTTTCAGCAAGCCGACAATTTCTTTGTAATTTTGAAGATTTCTTATTTTGGACTGATAGATCGAAACACGATAACAACTCCTATGTTTTCCAGGTCGCTCAATCGTCCCTTCGCTAATAATCCAAGCCATCAATTTTATCTGCTCGTCGCTCATTTTTGAGGTTTTGTTTGAATTTCCTCCAGCGATTGGAATAGCAAAAGGCGACTTCAATTTAGCAACTTCTTCAATCGTTTCCAAAACACATTTGTCTGTCTGGAATTTTTTTCTAACAACTCTGTGATTCGGAGAAACGAGTTGGTCCTGAATACGATTTTTCAGACGATACATTATCCCGCTATATTTTTTCTTGAAAACATAATTGACTTTTTGGTCTTCAATTTTTTTAGTTTCTAAATTAAAGGTTTTAATAATATCGCCCTCGTTCACTTCTTGATAGCCCTTCCATCCTTGAGGCGTTAAAATTTCTGTATCTTCGGAAACACATTGGAATCCGACCCGTGTCGGCACGGCGCAGTTGAAAAGAAATTCCTGCATCGCTTGTTTGACTTGATTGTAATTTAAATTATCGTAGCGGATAAAAGGCGCGAGCAGTGTGTCAAAGTTACTCACCGCTTCCGCTCCGGCCGCTTCGCCTTGAAGGGTGTAAAAGAAATTAACCAATTGCCCCAAAGCGGTCCGCAGATGCTTCGCCGGTTTTGATTCAACCTTGCCTTTAACTCCGCCAAACCCCCTCAACAAAAGGTCGTATAAATCCCAACCCTGACAATAACAACTTAAACTATCCAAATCGTGAATATGAAAACTTCCGTCGTTAATCGCCTCTCTCACCTCTTTGGGATAAATCTTATCAAGCCAATATTTTTTGGCAACCGCCGAAACGACATAATGGTTGAGCCCTTGCAAGGAATACGCCATATTGGCGTTTTCCTTGACCTGCCAATCAAGCTCCTGAATATACTTGTCAATCATCTCAACCGCCTCGTCAATTGCCGTGCTCGCCTCTCGGACGCGCCTTCTTTGCTCGCGGTAAATAATGTATCTCTTGGCCGTTTCGGCGTAATCGTTGATAATAAAAATCTCTTCAACAATGTCCTGAATTTTTTCTATTTGAGGAATGTCGTCTTTTTTAAATCTTCTGTTAAGAAGCCCAACGACTTGGTCTGATAATTTTTTAGCGATTCCTTTTCCTCCTTCTTTGGTCGCGGTCAGCGCCTTAAAAACAGCTGAAGTAATTTTTGACTGGTCAAAATCAACAATCCTTCCATCTCTTTTTTCTACTTGCTTGAATTTTAATTTAGGCATAATTTCTGGTGATTAAATTATAAAACGAAAAACCCGCCGCATAATAATTGTAAAATTTTATTTGGTGGGTTCTCAATACCTCTATTTTACTCTATATTAAAAAACCGCGCAACAAAAAAGATTTGGAAAATCTATTATTCTTTATTTTTTTGACCACTTAATTGTTTGTCTGATTCCATCTTCTAACTTTGTTTCAGCTTCCCATTTTAAAACTTTTTTAGCTTTACCGCAATTCAAACAACTTCTCATCTGTTCTCCTTTTTTAGCTGGGCTAAATTGTTTTTTAATTTTACAATCCAAGATTAATTCTATAATCTCAACCATTTGCAAAAGATTAGTCTCAACCGTAGCGCCGATATTAATCTCTCCAACATAATCAGATTTAGCGGAATCTATAAGGGACTTAACTACATCGCCAACATATATAAAATCCCTTGTTTGCAGACCATTGCCATTAATTATACTTTTTTTATTGTTAATCGCGTTGTTGATAAAAATGGCGATTACTCCCGCTTCTCCTCCCTTAAATTGGTGCGGACCGTAAACATTGCTAAAACGCAAAGAGATATATTTTTGACCGTAAACTTTGTAATAATAATTTAAATATTTCTCAAAAGTTAATTTATGAATTCCATAAGGAGAAATCGGTTCTGGCAAATAATCTTCTGCTGTGGGAATTATGCTTGCATCGCCGTAAACCGCGCCTCCGCTGGAAGAAAAAATTATTTTTTTAATTTTATGCCGATAGCAATTTTCTAAAATATTTAATCCGCCCAAAACATTTATCTCATTATCAAAATTTGAATTCTCTATTGATTTTCTAACATCAATTTGCGCCGCCAAATGAAAAACAAAATCAATTTTTCTCTTTAAAGATTCTTTTTTAAATATTTCGCTTATTTTTTTAGAACGAATATCAACTTGATAAAATTTTGCCTTACAATCAATATACTCCTTTTTGCCAGTTGATAAATCGTCAACAACAACCACTTCATTCCCTAATCTGATTAATTTATCAGACAAATTAGAACCAATAAACCCCGCTCCGCCAGTTATTAAAATTTTTTTATTTCTCATAATATAATTATGAAACTAAATTTATCTTAAGTCAAACAAAAAAAACAACGGATTTGCCCGCTGTTTTTAAATCTTAAAAAATTTGGAAAATCTATTTCATTTTCCGTCTGATAAAGGCTGGAACATCCCATTCGCTCTCTTGATCGTCTTCGGAAATAACTTTTTGCGCGCTACCGAGCGTTGGTCTTTTTTCATCCACTTTCCTTTCCTCTCCTCTGTTAACTCTTGAAATATCTTGAATTCTCGAATCAGCCGGCTTTTTCATCGCGTCCTCAAAATTGGTGGCGATCACCGTAATCTTAATTTCACCCTTTTTTAATTTATCATCCATGACCGCTCCAAAAATAACTTTCGCGTCGGGGTCAATTGACTCCGTAATAATTTTGGCCGCCTCGTTGATTTCGGTCATTGTCAAATCAGGACCGCCGCTCACATTGAAAAGCACTCCCTTGGCTCCGTCAATAGAAACCTCCAAAAGAGGAGAATTGATCGCCGCTTTCGCCGCTTCAACCGCTCTGTCCTCACCAGAAGCCCGTCCAATTCCCATTAAAGCCGAACCAGCGTCTTGCATAATCGCCTTAATATCGGCGAAATCAACATTAACAATACCTGGCGTCACGACCAAATCGGAAATTCCCTGAACCGCTTGTCTTAAAACATCGTCAACAATTGAAAACGCGTTCAAAAGCGATGTTTTATGGTCAATCACCGAAAGAAGTTTGTCATTAGGAATAGTAATTAAAGTATCAACTCTGTCTTTAAGCTGAGCAATGCCCTCTTCCGCGAATCGCGCTCTTTGTTTTCCTTCAAAAGAAAATGGCTTAGTCACCACTGCCACAGTCAAAGCGCCCGAGTCCTTCGCCGCCTCCGCGATAATCGGAGCCGCACCCGTGCCCGTTCCTCCGCCCATGCCACAAGCGATAAAAACCATATCGGCGCCCTTAACCACTTCATGAATTTCGTCTCTATTTTCTTCCGCTGCCTGACGACCCACTTCTGGATTCATGCCCGAGCCAAGTCCTTTGGTTAAATTTTTGCCAATGTGAACTTTTTCCGGCGCCTTGACATGATGCAAATCCTGGGCATCCGTGTTAATCGCCACAAAATCAACGCCTTGAATTTTACAAGCCAACATTCTTGAAATAGCGTTTCCGCCACTGCCGCCGACGCCAATCACTTTAATTTTAGCAAAACTCTCCACCTCAGGTTTGATTTGAGCCATAATATTAAAAATTAAACTTTTAATTTATTATACATACTTCCCTAAAAAACGCAAGTATTTTTATGAAAATTCAAATTTAAGGGAGAAAATCGCGCATCCAGCCCTTGAGCTTTCCGACTGTCCCACCAATGGAAATTCCCGGAGACGAAAGCCCCCATCCTCCGTTTTTGGCGCGCTTATCTATGCTCCAAAGCACTAAACCAACAGCCGTCGCGAAAGCGGGGTCGTCCACTTCGTCAACAACGCCTTCCATTTCCGAAGGAAAACCAATTTGCGCCGGCAATTTCAATTCATCTTTCGCCAAATCAACCAAACTCGGCATTTTAGCCCCGCCCCCCACAAAAACAATGCCTGCCGGCAAAAGCCCTTGTCGGTCAATAATTTTCAATTCCTTGTTGGCTAACTCCAAAATTTCGCTCATTCGCGCCTCAATAATTTTAACCACTTCTATGCGCGGAATTATTCCTTTTTCTTCTAGCCCCAATTTGGACAAATCAATGTTGTCCTTTTTGCTAATTTCAGCCGACAAGGCCGAGCCATATTCCAATTTAACCTTTTCCGCCAAATCAATACTTCCTCTTAAACCGATCGCGATGTCATTGGTAATATGAGCCGAACCAACAGGCAAAACGCAACTATGAATAATGTTGCCCTCTTCAAAAACCGTCATGCCCGCCGTTCCTCCGCCCAAGTCCAAAGATAAAACGCCCAATTCTTTCTGTCTTTTATTTAACGCGGCGCGACTGGCGGCCAAAGGAGCCAAAACCATCTCTTCTATTTCCAGCCCCGCCTCCGTTACGCACTTCGTTAAGTTTTTCATAAAGGGAATCGCCCCTTCAATTAATAACGCGTCCACATCTAACCGCACGCCTGTCATTCCAGTTGGGTCGCTGATGCCGCACTGATTGTCAACCGAAAAACAGCGCGGAATAACATGAAGAATTTCTCTGTTCTGCGCGATGGAAATAGTTGAAGCGGCGTTAACCGCCCGATTAACATCTTCTCTTGAAACCTCTTTGTCAGCCCTGGAAACAGCCACCACGCCCTTGTTTGTTTTAGAAATAATATGATTGCCGCTTACTCCAACCGTCACCCGTTCAATGGAAATACCACTGCTCCGTTCGGCGTTTTGAACGGCCTCGCTAATATTTTTGACCGTCTCTTCAATATCAACCACCACGCCTTTTCGCAAACCAAAAGACGGCGCCTGGCCAACGCCAATAATTTGCGGTTTCGCCTGCCCAGCCCCCGCCTTAGCCACAATCACGCGAATAAAGCAAGTCCCAACATCCAAACCAACGATAATAGTATCTTTAGTCATAAATCAAAAACTAATAACTTTCAATATTTCCCCTTCTATTTTCTCCATTTCTTCCGCTTTTTCTATATCTTTTTCATGCTTATATCCGAGCAAATGAAGTATACCATGAATTAACAAAATAGTCAGTTCTTTTTCAAGAGAATGCTCCGCGCGTTTCGCCTGTTTTTTAGCGTAAGGATAGCAAATAATAATCTCGCCCAACCGCTTCACTCCGTCTGGCGAATTGGCAAAAAACATATCATCGCCTTTTTTTAATCGCGGAAACGCCTTCGCTAAATAAGGCAAAACCGATTTATTGTCAAAAGACAAAACATCAGTCGCCCTATTCTTCCCCCGATACATCTTATTCAACTTCCTTATCCTCCCCTCGCCAACAATAGCCAAACTTATTTCCACCTCCTCCTTCAGCAAACCAGATAAGCCCTTTTTCTTCGCCATGAATTCCAGCGCTCTTGCCGCTATTTTTGCTAAAAAATTCTCGTCTATTTCATTTTGAGTAAAGTTATGTATTTCAAGCATTTAACTCCTCCTCAACAATTCCCTTAACAACCGCGCCGTCGGCTTTGTTTTTCAGGTCAGCCATAAGCGCGCCCATCACCTTCCCTGTGTCTTGCGCTCCACTGGCGCCTAATTGAGAAATTTTTTCTTTGACTATTTTTCTAACCTCCTCCTCGCCCATCTGTTCTGGTAAATACGCGGACAAAATTTCCAATTCCTCTTTTTCTTTGTCCGCCAAATCCATCCGCCCGCCTTTCGTGTATTGCTCAATTGAGTCCTTCCGTTTTTTAACTTCGCTTGAAATAATTCCCATCACCCCTTCGTCCGCCAACTCTTCCTCGCTGGCCCCCTTCTCCTTTTCCTTGTTCAAAACAGCCGCCATAACCATACGCAAAACAGAGACCCGTAAAGCGTCTTTCCCAATCATCGCTTTCTTAATCTCTAACTTAATCTTTTCTTTTAGAGACATATTAATATCGCGTTTCCTCTTCTAAGAGCCCCATCTTCCTTAATTTTTCTTTTTCCTTGCCGATTTTAGTCCTTCTTAAAGCGCTTGCTCTTCGTTCGCTCTTGCCCTTCTCTTTTTCAAGAAATCTTGCCTTGCGGGCGCGAATCAAAACACCGCTTTGCTGGATTCTCCGAGAAAAGCGTCTTAATAAACTGCGAGTTGTTTCCCTATCTTTTTTTCTTACTTCGATTCCCATAAATTCACCTCCTTTTTCAAGATGCTAAATAATGCCTAATAATGAATATCTTCCCTTATTTTTGAATTTTTAATTATTTCAAAAGCCTCTTCGGCCGAATCAACAACCTGATAAATCTTTCTGTCATCACCATCAATAAATTTGTTTTTTTCGTAAACCACCTTATCAATCCAATCTGTGAAAGGATGCCAATATTCCTTACCCAAACAAATTATCGGAATATGCTTAGGAATTTTTTCCGTTTGAATTAGAGTTAAAATTTCAAAAAATTCATCCAAAGTTCCAAAACCGCCAGGCGCGAAAACATAGGCTTGAGCCGAATAGGAAAGCATTACCTTGCGCGTAAAAAAATAATGAAAACCCATCGCTTTCTTGATATAATCATTCATCCTCTGTTGATATTTTAATTGAATATTCAAGCCAACCGACTCCCCGCCCGCATCATTCGCGCCGCGATTAGCCGCTTCCATAATTCCCGGACCGCCGCCGCTAAAAACGGCGAAATTTTCTTTCGCCAGCATTTCCGCCAATTTTCTAACTTCCTTGTAATCAGGGTCGTAAGCAGAAGTGCGGGTTGAACCGAAAAAAGTCACCGACTTGCCAAAATCGCTCAAAAATTCAAACCCGTCAACAAACTCTGCCATAATTCTAAAAATCCGCCACTGAACCGAGTCCCTAAAATCGGTTCTTTCCTTAACATGCTCTTTCTCCGCCACTCTAGGCAATTTAGCGTCGGGCACCAACAATTTTTTTCTTAAATCTTTAATCATGTTCATCATGTTATTAGATTACTATTTTTATTCAATAATGTCAAAATTAAGTAAGCGAAACTACATCTCCAATCCGCGGGACTTCAACCGCCAGCCCAAAATCGCTTTTAATCTTTTCTGCCAACCCCAAAGACGAATCCTCTTCACCGTGACAAACAAAGACCTTTTTTGGTTTTTTAGAAGAGTCTGCCTCCGTCATACTGGAAAGCCAATCCATCAACCCCTTTTGGTCTGCGTGAGACGAATAACCACCCACATATTCAATCCTCGCCCGAATCGCAACATCTTGCCCCATAATTCTAATTGCTTTCGCCCCCTCAAAAATTTTTCGTCCAAGCGTTCCCTGCGCTTGGTAAGTGACAAACAAAAGCGTGTTTTTGGGGTCTGATAAATAGCGAAGTTCATGATGGATAATTCTGCCCCCCTGCGACATTCCCGAGCCGGCGATAATAATTTTAGGAGCTGGGGTATTATTAATCGCCCTTGACTCATTAGTTGAGAGAGTAAATTTTAAATCAGGAAATTTAAATATTTTATCGCCCGACTCAATCAAAGACAACGCCTCCTTGTCAAAATATTCAGAATGGCGACGATAGATTTCAGTTAATTTAATCGCCAAGGGGCTATCAACAAAAATGGGAGTCCGAGGAATACGAGAATTTTCAACCAAATCATTAAAATGATAAAGTAGTTGCTGCGTCCGCTCTAAAGCGAAACTGGGAATCATGAGGACGCCTCCGCGCGCGATTGTCTCTTCAACAACATCCTCAATCGTATTTTTACATTCTCCTCTCGCCTCATGAAGTCGGTCGCCATAAGTTGATTCCATAACAACATAATCCGCGTTTTTAATTCTGAAAGGATCTTGAAGAATGGGCGTTCCTGCCGTTCCTAAATCACCCGAAAAAACAATTTTCTTTTCTTTCTCTTGTCCTTGTTCGCGAACCTTGCACTCAATCACAGCTGAACCCAAGACATGTCCCGCCTCGCGAAAACAAACAGAAACTTCTTCGTTTAATTTAATTTCTCGGTCATATTCAGCCGCCTCAAACATTTCCATAACCATATCAATCTGCTGAATATCCATTCGCGGAAAAATACCTTTTTGGGCCGCCTTTTTTTGAATAATCTTTTGACTATCCTCCAACATTAAACGCGCGAAATCAATCGTTGGTCTCGTCGCTAAAATTCTTCCGTTAAAACCCTCCTTAATCAGTTTGGGCAAACGCCCCAAATGGTCTAAATGAGCGTGGGTAATTAAAACAAATCCGATCTCCGACGGTTTGTATGGAAACGGCTCGTAATTTTTTTCCTCAATTTCTCGCCGACCTTGAAAAAGCCCGCAGTCAATCATAATCTTGCCCAAAGAAGTTTCAAGAATATAATTAGAACCCGTCACCATCCGCGCCCCACCATAAAAATATAGTTTCATGCGTTCATATTACCAAAAATGCCGTAAAAAGAAAAGCCGCTTCCTAATCTCCAAATAATTCGGCATTGCTCGCGCGACTAAATTCCAAAATTTTGGCGAGTGGTTAAGTTCTCCTAAATGGCACAATTCGTGAACAATGATATAGTCCGCCATTTCTATCGGAAGCAAAACAATTCTATAATTAAAATTCAAATTGCCTTTTTCCGAACAACTCCCCCATCTTGTTTTCTGATTTTTAACGCTAATTCTGTTAAAATTAAAATTATAAATCTCATTATAGAGCGCGACGCGCGCATAAACAAAATCCAGCGCCCTCTCCTTATTCGCCAAATACACCCTAACCCGCCGAGTCGGCTTTCGGATAGCCGACCTGAAAAATAGATAATCAAATATATTTATTGACATACACCTTTATTAAAGCAAATTTTCGCCAAAAATAAAAGGCGGTTTTTTATCCCGCCTCTTTTTAAGAGTTAAATATCCATTTTTTCAAAAGAATATTTTCAATTTTCTTTCTTGTATTTGGCCTAACATAGAAAGACCCCTTACGTTTTTTCTCTTTGGTCAAAAAAAATATTTTGACAAGCCCTATTGAAGGAAAATCTGGAAGATCGCGGAAACATTTGCTTCCGTTAGGAATAGTATCCAACAACACTCCATCCATTGAGAAAAGTTCAATACTGCCATCTTCTTTGCGTCTATAAGAATGCGCCCATTTTTCATAAATTCTCATTTTTTCGAAAAAAAACAAGAGAATTTTAGCAATAAGCAAAACTAAAAGCAAAAAGACAAAAATGATTATGACAATCACCGTAATCATTTCAATTCTACTAAAACCAAACATATCCACCCCCTTTTTGAAAATATTAATTCAATTTTTAAAAAACACGCCTCCCGTCTTTTATCTCTTTATATAAATCATATCATCTCTACTGTCAACCCGCGAAATAAATAATTTCGTAAATCGCGCCTGCGACAAAAAACAAAATTAGAAAATAGGCGAAAAAGCGCGGAAGATTAACACTGTACACCGGGATCAAATCGCCTTTTGTTTTCGCTTTGAGATAAATTAAAATAATCAAAAGAACATCAACCCCCAAAAGAACTCCGCCCGTTAAACTGATAATCGCGATAAAATCATCAAAGCCCAAAAGAAAAAGCGCGAGCGGAACAAAACAAGCCAACGCCCAAGCCAAGTTTTTCTTTAATTTCAAATCATACCAAAGAATTTTTTTAAGCGTCAATCCTAATGTCAAAAAAGAAGTGAAAACGGTCAGAATGCCGAAAAGCAAAGCCATCTCTGCGACGCCATTATTAAGCATCGCTTTCAAACCGGCAATCGCTTCGTTAGAAGTTCCTTGTCCAGTAATGCCCAGAATTAGAAAAATAAAAATAAGATAAACAATCGCTGAAACCAAAACAGACCAAATAATTACGCTTTTTAATTTTTTTGGGTTATCTTTAAGTATTTCTTTCACTTCTGGAATTAGAGAAGAACCAGATAAAGAAAAAAGAACAGCTCCATAAGGTAAAAAAAGATATTTCGGGTCAAAAGCAAACAGGTTTTTTATTTCAATAAAGGAAAAACCGCGATTGAAAATTAATATCAACACGGCAAAAAGAAAAATAAGCAGAAAAAATTCAACTCGAGCAATGCCTTTAACACCAGAATATATTAAAAGAGCGCCTACCGCGAAAAAAACAAGAGTATAAGTAAAACTGCTTCCTCCAAAAAACGGACCTGCTAAAGCGCTCAAAAAACTTCCCCCGACAACAATATAAGCCAAAACCGCTCCGCCCAACCCTAAACCGTTTGAAATCAAGGCGATTTTTTTAGCCGACGCGCCCAAATATTTTTCGGCGTAGCCGGGTAAACGGCGCATATCTTCCGTTCTTAAGGCGATCTCGCCATAAAGCAGAGCCACTAAGATAACAACCGTTCCCAAAACAAAAAAATAAAGAAGCATCACCCAAATGCCCACCCGAGCGGTAATAAAAGGCAAACTAAAAAGACCCACTCCAATAATAGTCCCTGTTAAAGTAGAAAACGCCTTAAAAAAATCTTTATTCATTCCATCCTCCCATTAAGTGCAAATGTAAATGGTCAATAATCTGTCCGCCTCCGCGCCCAACATTGAAAGACAAACGATATCCTTTTTCCGCCACTTCTTTTTGACTCGCCAAATCCTTCGCCAAAAAAATCATCTTGCTTATCATCTCTTTATCCGCCTCTTCTAAATGGTTAATTGAATCAATATGCTTTTTCGGGATAATTAAAAGATGAATCGGCGCTTGAGGATGAATATCGTTAATAACAATAAATTCCTCGTTTTCGTAAACAAGATCCACCTCTTGTTGATGATGAGCGATTTTACAAAATAAGCATTCCATAATCTTACACTAATCGTTTGACCACTAATTTGCTTTTAATCTTCTTCTTAAGAACATTAATAATTTTAGCCATCGGAACAACCTCCTGAATTCCAGAAATCATATCGCGGACAATAATTGTTTCGTCAAGCGCTTCCTTCTGCCCTAAAATCAAAGCAAATCGCGAACCCAATTTATTGGCTATTTTCAATTGTGTCGTCATTCTGTCGCGGTTAAAAGAAGTCGCTGTTTTTATCCCCGCCTTTTGCAATTTTTCAAATAAACTTAATGACTTCTTTTTCCCTAAATCGCCTAACTGAACCAAAAAAACCGAAGCGCGAGCTTTTGAAGGCGCCTTAATCTTTCTTTCCTTCATTAAGGCAATCATTCTGTCTAAACCAATCGCAAATCCAACCGCCTGCGTTTCTCTTCCTCCTAAAAGTTTAACCAATCCGTCATACCGCCCGCCGCCCGCCAATGCGATTTGACGACCATCTTTTTCTTCCGGCCATATTTCAAAAACCGTCTTTGTGTAATAATCTAGTCCCCGAACCAAACGCGAGTTTAAAATATATGGAATTTCTAACTCGTCCAAATATTCCAAAACGCTCTTGAAATGATTATGACATTCGCCGCACAAAGAATCAATCACCTGCGGAGCATCCTCGGTTAATTGAGCGCATTTTTCATTTTTACAATCAAGCAATCTTAACGGATTTTGTTTCAACCGCCTTTGGCAATCGGAACAAAGTTCGTTTTTTATTTTCCTAAAAAAAACCAAAAGCGCCTTCTTGTAATTTGGTCTGCATTGCGGACAGCCAACGCTGTTGATTTGCGTCACCAACCTCTTAAGACCCAACTCTCCGCTAATGGAAAAAAACAACTGAATCAATTGCGCGTCAAGAACGGGGTCTTTTTCGCCAATGGTCTCAAAACTCGCCTGCTCCGATTGCCGATAACGACCTTTTTGAGGTCTTTCATAACGGAAAATAGGACCGACGCTGTATAATTTAACAGGATGAGGCAATCTTGAAAGCCCGTTTTCCAAATAAGCCCTAATCACCGACGGCGTAAATTCCGGACGCAAAACCAACTTGTCGCCTCCCTTCGTCCTCAAAGCGAACATTTCTTTTTCAACAATATCCGTAAACGCGCCCGTCCCCTTCACAAATAAATCAACATTCTCCAAAATAGGCGTGTCTATTCTCGCGAAATCGTAGGTCTCGGCAACTTTTCCAATAATTCGCCGAACCTTTTCCCAATATCTCTGGTCATCAGGCAAAATATCGCGCATCCCCCTAACTGCTTGAAATGATTTTTTATTCATTGTTTTTTTTGGTTTAATAAACCTCTGCTGAATTAAAAGGCCACGCCCTAATCCACGCCCTGCCAATAATATTATCCTCCGGCAAAGCCCCCCATCTTCGCGAATCTGAACTGGCTTGCCTATTATCGCCCAAAACAAAATATTCGTCTTCTCCTAATTTAATTTTTGTATTGCCCGAGGTAATTCTGTCCTTAGGTAAATACAACGACTCATCCAAAACCATCCCATCTGGAAAACTTTGATTGTAAATAAAAACCAGACCGTCCTTAATCTCAACTGTTTCGCCTGGCAATCCGACAATTCTTTTAATATAATACTGCGATGGATTAAGCGGATATTTAAAAACGACTACCTCGCTCCTTTGCGGCTCGCCAAGACGATAACCAATTTCGTTAATAATTAAATAATTCCCATTGCTAAAATTCGGCTCCATAGAAGCCCCATAAACAAAAAACGGCTGAATTAAATAATAGCGAACTGGAACAATGATCGCCAAGGAAATAACCACGATTTTAACAATCTCCCATGCAAAAACAAACAATTTTCTCATATAGGGACAATTTTAACTTATTTCACAAAAAAAATCAAATCTGATATACTTAATTTAACCTTAATCCATGAACAACCATCTTAAACAAATCAACCGACTTATTAAAAAGGATTTATTTGACGAGCGGATTAAGAAACAAAGACAAGAGAAAAAAAATAAAAAACGAAATATTGTCGTCTTTTCCGCGTTTATCCTAATCGCTCTTTTCCTTTCCGCGCTTTCTTGGCAAATATTGGACGCCTCTTACGCGACGAACGAGACAAAAAAAGAAATTAGCCAAAACAAACCAACCCAAACAATAAAATCTATTTTGCCCTCGCAGGTTTTTAAAAAAGAAAAACCGGAAATAAACATTTTAGCGTTAGGCAGACCGGGAGATGGTTATTCCGGTGGCAATTTAACGGATACAATTATCTTAATCCATCTCAAACAAAACGAGGAATCCGACAGCGGACAAAAAGCGTTTTTAATTTCTCTTCCGCGCGACTTGTTGGTCCAAATCCCTAATAGAGGCGGATTGACCAAAATAAACGCGCTTTATAGTTTGGTCGGGATTGAATGGCTCAAAGAAAAAATTTACGAGATTACGGGACTGGCGGTTGACCATCATATTATCGTTGACCTGGCCGTCGTTGAAGAAGTAATTTCATTAGTTGACGGATTAAATGTTTTCGTCGAGCAAGACATCAACGACCCGTATTTCCCCGGTCCTAATTACTCATATCAAACATTCAACCTCTCTGCCGGCTGGAGATATTTGAACGGCGCGACGGCCTTGAGATATATTCGCACCCGCTATACTTCGCCCAACGGCGACTTTGACCGAATGTCCCGCCAACAGCAAGTCATTCAACTCCTCAAACAAAAAGTCCTCGCTCTTAATCCCCTTTGGGATTTCCCAACTTATGTTAAGATATTCAGTAGTTTGCAGAGCCATATTGAAACCGACTTGGGAATTATGGAAATGAAATCATTTTGGCAAACAGCCCAAAAAATCGGCTCGGACAATATTTCCAGCATCGTCATAGATAAAAAAGAAACAGGTCTTCTGATTGGCGGGCAAGTCCCCCTCGGACAATACACCGCCTCCGTCGTCTATCCAAAGGCGGGACAGGAAAATTATGATGAAATAAAAAATTTCATCAAACAAACAATAGAATAAGTTTGGGGACTGTCCCCTCTTGGGGACAGTCCCCAAACTAACAAACTAAATTTTTATGAAACTTATAGTCGGTCTCGGCAACCCAGGCATACAATATGAAAAAACCCGCCATAATTTTGGATGGCGGGCTGTTGATGTATTGGCGCGGGAAATGGAAGCAAGTAGTTGGAAAATAGATCTTCGGTTTAACGCTTTTGTCGCGGAATGTTTTTTGAACGGCGAAAAAATCATTTTTGCCAAACCGCAAACTTTTATGAATAACTCCGGCATCGCCGTCAAATCAATCGCCGACTATTACAAAATCTTAACAGAAGAAATTTTAATTATCCATGACGAAATTGATTTGCCTTTAGGCGAAGCGAAAATCCAAAAAAACAGAGGCGCCGCTGGACACAACGGTATCAAGTCGGTTATTGAAAAATTAAAATCAAAAGATTTCATCAGAATGCGCCTCGGCATCAAATCCGACGAACAGAAAAATTTAAAAACAGAAGAATTTGTTCTTCAAAATTTTACCGACAAAGAGGAAAAAATTGTCCAAAAGACAATAAAAAAGGCCATCCAGATTATAAGGACAGCCTTTTAGGTTTTTCACAAAAATTCAACCTTCTTTGCGATTTGCTATAAATATAGCAATCGCGATGATTCCGAATCCAATCAGGGAATAATATGTTCCCTTGATCAAATTATCGGAATCTGCTTTTATTCCTATGTCTATGTCTATGAAATTATTCTCCATTCCGCCGACGCTTCCAAAAACCAAAAACGCGCCGACTATTACAAGAATAACCACAAAAGTGTTTAACATTTCTCTTGTTGTTCTCTTTTCTCTTTTCATCATAACAACCCCCTTGTTAAAGTTGAAAAAAATTATAATTTAGTATTCGCAGACCTGCCAAGGAGCGCCAGAAACTAACTTGCAAAAGCAAACCGTCTCTGAACTCTGGCCTAACTGAACGGTAGGAGGGATTGTTCAGCCGTGGCCGCTCCCCAGACAGGTCCGCGAATACTAAAGATTTTAAGGAACTATATTTAACTGTCCACATTATAACAGAATGAATAAATTTGTCAAGCCCCACGCAAAATATTACAACGCTTTTAATCTTATTGGCGGAATTGGGCCTATATCTTTCAAAAAACTGTTGGGCTATTTTAAAACAATAGAAAACGCTTGGCAAGCCGAAACAGGCGAATTTGCAAAAGCCGGGATAGGCAAATCAGCTATTGAAAATATCCGCGCGAAAAGGTCTCAAATTAATCTTGATTTTGAAATGGAAAGATTAAGTAGGGAAGGGGTTGACCTCGTCACCATCCAAGACAAAAATTATCCGAAACTACTTAAAGAAATATACGCCCCACCCGCTATGCTTTATGTTAGAGGGAAAATCTCGTCTGAAAACAATTTGGGGTTGGGTGTTGTCGGCTCAAGAAATGTTTCTCTTTACGGAAAACAAATAACACCCCTTCTCACCGCCGAGTTAGCCCAAGCGGGATTAACTATTATCAGCGGATTGGCAAAAGGCGTAGATACATTAGCTCATCAAGCGGCGCTTAAAGTCGGCGGAAATACGATCGCCGTTTTAGGTTGCGGAGTTGACTATAAGAGTATTTACCCGTATTGTAATCGTGACTTGGCAGAAAAGATAATTCAAAGCGGAGGCGCTGTCATTAGCGAATTTCCTCTTGAAACCCAACCACTCCCTCAATACTTCCCCCAACGCAATCGCATTATTTCCGGATTAAGCAAGGGCGTTTTGGTTATTGAAGCCGCGGAAAGAAGCGGCGCTTTGATTACGGCCAGAGACGCTTTAGAACAAAACCGAGATGTTTTCGCTTTACCCGGACCAATTTTCTCCGTCAATTCTTTCGGTCCGAATAATTTAATAAAGATGGGCGCTAAACTAATTAGCCAAGCCGACGACATTCTCCAAGAATTTAATTTATGAAACTAATTATCGTAGAAAGCCCTACAAAGGCAAAAATAATTTCCAAGTTTTTAGGCAAAAACTACAAGGTCTTGTCTTCTTTTGGGCATCTCCGCGATTTGCCTAAATCAGAACTTGGCATAGACACAGAAAAAAATTTCGCGCCCAAATATATTATTCCCGTCAAAGCGCGAAAGGCGGCTAACGAATTAAAAAAAGCCGCCAAAGAAGCAGATTTAATCATTCTTGCGACTGACGAAGACCGCGAAGGAGAAGCCATCGCTTGGCATATTCTCCAAATTTTTGAAACCGCCAAACCCAAGGCGCATCAAAGAATTGTTTTTCACGAAATAACGGAAAAAGCGATTAAGGAATCGTTGGAAAATCCGAGAGAAATTGATATTAATTTAGTCAACGCCCAACAGGCGCGGCGAATTTTAGACCGCCTCGTCGGATACGAACTCTCGCCGTTTTTGTGGAAAAAAGTAGTCAAAGGATTGTCAGCTGGAAGAGTCCAGTCAGTCGCCGTCCGCCTCATTGTTGACCGCGAAAGGGAAATAAAAGCGTTCAAACCGGAAGAATACTGGAGCGTTGAAGCGGAATTAAAAAAGCGCGATAACCCCAATCAATTCATCGCGCATCTTATCAAAACGGGCGATAAAAAAATTCCCAAAATGGGAATAAAAAATAAAGAAGAAGCGGACGCGATTTTAAAAAACCTTGATGGAGCCGAATACAAAATCGCCGCCGTGGAACGCAAGGAATTAAAAAAACATCCCATGCCGCCATACAAAACGAGCGTCCTCCAACAAGACGCGGCGCGCAAACTTGGCTTTTCCGCCAAACAAACAATGCGAATCGCCCAACAACTATACGAAAACGGTCACATCACCTATCATAGAACCGATTCGTTTAATATCGCCGCCGAAGCGCTCGCCTCTGCGCGCGAATTTATTAAAAACAAACTCGGCGCGAAATATCTTCCAGACGCTCCCAAATTTTACAAAACAAATAAAAAAGGCGCGCAAGAAGCGCATGAAGCAATCCGCCCAACCCATCCAAAATATGAACCGTCCGAAATTAAGCAATATCTCAATCCGACCCAATACAAATTATATAATTTAATTTGGCAAAGATTTATCGCCAGCCAAATGAATCCCGCTATTTTGGATTCCGTCTCCGTTGATATTTTAGCGGAAAAAACAAAAGGCGTCCCACATACATTCCGAGCCAACGGTTCAACAATTAAATTTGACGGCTTTTTAAGAATTTGCCCGATGAAATTTAAAGAGAATGTTCTGCCCCCGCTCACGAAAGACGAACTCTTGAAATTAATTAAACTCATTCCTTCCCAACATTTCACCCTCCCGCCCGCCAGATACAACGACGCCTCGCTTATTAAAATTTTGGAAGAATACGACATCGGCCGCCCCTCAACTTACGCGCCGACTATTAGCACAATTCAAGACCGCGGCTATGTTAAAAAAGATGAGCAAAAAAGATTTATCCCCGCGGAAATCGGCTTTATCGTCATAGATCTGCTCAAGGAAAACTTTTCCCAAATTGTTGATGTTGAATTTACCGCCAAAGTGGAAAACGATTTAGATAAAATAGCCGAAGGCAAACAAGAATGGCAAACGGTTATTAAAGAATTTTACGAACCGTTCCATAAAAACCTGCTCAAAAAATATGACGAAGTAGAAAAGAAAATTCTTGATAAACCAACCGAAAAAAAATGCCCCGAATGCGGCAGCCCGATCGTAATTAAATTAGGAAGGTTCGGCGAGTTTTACGCCTGCTCCGCCTTCCCTAAATGCAAGCACGCCGCGCCAATTATCGTGCCAACCGGCGTCAAATGCCCTGAATGCGGAAAAGGCGACATCATTGAAAGAAAAACAAGAAGAGGAAAAACATTCTACTCCTGCTCTCAATACCCCAAATGCAAATTCGCCCTCTGGGACAAACCCACCGGCGAAAAATGCCCCGAATGCGGCGCCCTCATGGTAGAAAAAGGAAAAGCAATTAAATGTTCTAATAAAGAATGTAAATAGAATCAAATTATGGCTGATATTCAGCAAATTATTGAACAATTTAAGAAAGATAATCCATTAGAGGACTCTGATGTTATTTTGAGGGCCTACCATTTTGCCGCGGAAGCGCATCGGGGACAGAAAAGAAAATCAGGGGACGATTATATCACCCACTGTCTCGGCGCGGCTGAAACGCTCGTTCGCTTAAGAATGGATTCAGAGACCATCGCCGCTGGATTGCTTCATGATGTTTTGGATGATACAAAGGTCACGCCAAAACAAATGGAAAAAGAATTTGGCGCGAATATTTTGAAATTGGTCAACGGGGTCTGTAAAATTGGGAAACTTAAATATCGGGGCGAGGAAAGAGCGGCGGAAAATTTAAGAAAATTGTTTTTAGCGATGGCAGAAGACATCCGAGTTATTCTGATAAAATTCGCCGATCGCCTCCATAACATTAAAACGCTTGACGCCTTGCCCGCAGAAAAACAAAAGAGAATCGCTTTAGAAACATTGGAAATTTACGCTCCTTTAGCTGATCGTTTAGGTATCGGAGAAATTAAAGGACAACTGGAAGATTATTCTTTCGCGTTCATTAATCCAAAAGAGTATCAGGAAATATCAAGTAAAGTTAAAGGGAAATACGCCGAAAACATCAAATATCTTGAGAAAACAATCCCTCTGATTAAAAAGGTCTTAAGCGAAAAAGGAATTAAGGTTGTTGAAATTCACGCGCGCGCGAAACATTATTACAGTTTATATAAAAAACTTTTGAAATATGATATGGATTGGCACAGAGTCTACGACTTAGTCGCCCTGCGAGTGATCGTCCCCGATATTGAAAGTTGTTACGCGACTCTGGGAATTGTCCATAAAAAATGGCGACCTCTCTTTGGTCGAATTAAGGATTATATCGCTCTTCCAAAATCAAACGGATATAAATCTATTCACACAACCATTTTTTGCGACAAGGGGAAAATCACCGAACTTCAAATCCGCACGCCTCAAATGCACGAAGAAGCGGAATATGGTATCGCCGCCCACTGGCATTACAAAGAAAATAAGGGCCTGCTTAAAACATACATCCAGCAAAAAATTCTCAAGCAGGCGCCAAAAAAAAGAGCGATCAAAATGGCTGAAGAACTTGTTTGGGTAAAGCAGTTGCGAGAATGGCAAAAAGAAAAATTTTCTTCGCCGCGGGAATTTTTTGACTCGCTCAAAATTGATTTTCTCAAGGACCGAATTTTCGTCTTTACGCCCAAGGGCGATGTTATTGATTTGCCCGAAGGAGCCACTTCCATAGATTTCGCCTATCAAATCCATACTGACATTGGCCATCAATGTGTCGGCGTTAAAGTTGACGGGAAATTATGCCCGCTTTCCGAACCATTAAGAAACGGACAAATGGTTGATGTTATGACCCAAAAAAACAAAAAACCAAGCCGGGACTGGCTGAGATTTGTTAAGACCAACCAAGCGAAAAGCAGTATCAACGCCTGGTATCGTAAGAATTAACAACTAACCCTACATCTTCACCAGATGGTCTCTCAACTTTTTCAGTTCCTTATCCCCCGCAAACTCAATACTCATATGGCCTACTTCCCCTCTTTGCGTAACGCTTACCCGGCGTCCCCAATTATCAGCAACCTCTTTTTCTATCTTCTTAAAAAACGGATTTTTAGGACCGTGACCAGTCGCAAACTTATTCGGAACCGCGAACTTTCTCGCTTTATCTTCAATCACTCGAACGCCCCAGTCATGCTTCATCATTTCTCTAAAAAGGGGCAAGCGAGCCGACGGCTCGGCCAGCAAAAGCGCTCTTGCCCGCCCTTCTTTGGTTTTGCCGGAGGAAAGCGCGTCTTGAACTTCTTGTGGCAGAGTTAAAAGTCGGAGAAAGTTAGTAACACTCGTTCTCTGACGCCCCACCTTTTCCGCTATCTCATGATGTTTCATACCAAAATCATCCTGAAATTGCTTAAAAGCAATCGCCATTTCAATCGGATTGAGATTTTCTCTTTGAATATTTTCAACCAAAGCGATTTCCAGTTTTTGGCGCGCGGCGCTGTCGCGAATTACAACAGGAACGCTGGGCAAGCCCGCCATTTGGGCGGCGCGCCACCTTCTTTCCCCCGCTATTAATTCGTATTCTACTTTACGGCCTCTGCTTGTCGTTTTCTCAACTTTGGTGACTATCAACGGCTGAAGAATACCATGTTCTCTAATTGAATCAGCTAATTCTTTTAGCGGCTTTTCAGCAAAATCGCGTCTTGGCTGAAGAGGATTAGGACGGATTTTGTCCGTCTCCACATTAAAAATACTTTCCCTTTTTTGCTTCGCCCAGCCCGCTCTCTGCATCCGGCTTGAAGCCAAGTCGGTAATTTTTTGTTGTTTTTTAGGAATAAGCGATTGAAGCCCCCTCCCCAATGTTTTCGCCATAATTTTATTTCTCCAAACTAATTATTTCCTTGGCTAAATTTTGATAGGCCTTGGCGCCCCTGGAATTAGGAGCATATTGAAAAATTGACTGCCCAAAACTTGGCGCTTCCGCTAATTTGACGCAGCGCGGAATAATTGACTCAAAAACATGGTCATTAAAATTTCTTTCCATCTCTTTGCGGACTTGTCGCGAAAGGCGGTTGCGGCGGTCATACATCGTCAGTAAAGCGCCTTTTATTTTCAACGGGCTTTCTAAATTCTCCTGAACCAACTCAATCGTTTTAAGTAATTGCCCTAAACCTTCCAAGGCGTAATACTCACATTGAACAGGAATAATCACCTCGTCAGCCGCGACCAATCCATTGACCGTCAAAAGACCTAAACTTGGCGGGCAGTCAATCAAAATATAGTCGTAATCAGTCCTAACGCGGCGCAAAACCTCGTAAAGTTTGAACTCCCTGTTGTCCATCCCAACTAAATCTATCGTCGCTCCAGCCAAATCTGGAGAAGCGGGCAAAACATCATATCCCAAAAGATTGGTCTTGCGAATAACATCTTCCGGCGAAACCTTTCCGATTAAAGCATGATACAAACTGCTGGAAATTTTTTGCGGATTAATTCCAATTCCTGACGAGGCGTTGGCTTGAGGGTCAATATCAACCAAAAGAACATAACGCCCCAAAGACGCCAAGTATCCAGCCAAATTTACAGCCGTAGTTGACTTCCCAACCCCGCCTTTTTGATTGACTAAACTTATAATCTTCGCCATTAAATCTATTATACTCTAATCCCTTTTAATTGACAACAATCTCTTTTTAAGAGAAAATACAAACAAGGCCGGTGTGGCGGAATTGGCTATACGCGTGCGACTCAAAATCGTATGAACGAAAGTTCATGTGGGTTCAACTCCCACCACCGGCACCAACTTTTTATCCCAACATCTCCATCAAATCCTTTTTGCTAATGGGCCCGATGTGCGTGATTTTTGGCTTGGCAGAGGTTAGGTCTAAGATGGTTGAGGATTGGCTGTTTTGCAAATCACCTGCGTCCAAAAAGAGATTGGGGCGGAGATATGACTTTTCAAACGCTTTCATGACATCTCTGGAATAAATCAAAGGCGGTTCTCTGTTAATTTTAGTTGAAGAGATAGTAATTGGTTCTTCAAAATTCTCGGCGAGAATTTGCGCGAAGGAGCAGTCGGGAATTCTGATTCCGACTGTTTTTTTATTAGCCACTAAAGTATCGGGAATAATTCCCTTTCTTGTTAAAATCGCCATCGCTGCTCCGGGCCAAATATCCCCAAGAATTTTTTCCGTTTTTTTATCAATGTAAGCGAATTTTTTTGCCGTCTCAATATCGCGAACCATAATTGGAATTGGCTTCAACCGCGAACCATTTTTAATTTTAAAAAGCCGCTCAACGCAAAGAGCGTCCAAAGCGTTAACCCCTAAGGCGTAAACTGTATCAGTCGGATAGACAATGCACCCGCCACGCCGCAAAACCTTGACCGCTTCATAAACGACATCCATTTCAAAATCATTCAAATTGAATTTTATAACTTTCATAAGTTTTTAAAAACTTGACGCGAAAGAGAAAATATGGCAAGGTTTTAGTATAATCAATAAGTTCTTTAACTAACAAATAATAAAAGGGGGGATAAAATGAGCGAAAAAAGAAAAATTATAGTGGTAGATGACAATATCGATTTAGGAAAAATAACAAAAGAAATACTAAGTCGCATTGGAGGATACTTTGTAATATATTGCGACAGCGCGGCAAGCGCTTTATCAAAAATTCAATACGAGTTCATTCCTAATCTGGTCATTACTGACCTTCAAATGCCAATTATGAATGGATTAGAATTAACAGCAATACTAAAAGAAAAAATTCCTGATTTGCCAGTAATCATTTTAACTGGCAGACCTGGTTTAGTTCCAAAAGATAGTCCCGCTGATCTGGTCATAGAAAAACCATATCTCGTGGAACAACTTTTAGAAAAAGTTAAAAAACTAATATAACAACCAACCAAAGCCAAGGACAACTTCCTTGGCTTTAACATTTACATAACCAAATTGACCAACCTTTCTGGAATATAAATAACTTTTTTGGGTTTCTCGCCATCGGTCCACTTTTGTATTTTCTCCCGCGACAAAGCCAATTTTTCAATTTCCTTTTCGGAAATTCCCGCTTCAACTTCTATAATATCTCTCATTTTTCCGTTAATTTGAATAATAATCTTAACATTTTTTTCTTGAATAATTTCAGCGTCATAAGACGGCCATTTCTCTAAAAAGATACTCTTTTTATTACTCAACCTTTCCCACAATTCCTCCGCGATATGCGGCGCGAAAGGAGAAAGCAAAAGCAAAAACTTTTTCCAAACCTCCAAAGAAACACTACCGCTTTTTTCCGCTTCGTTGGCGAAAATCATCATCTGACTGATCGCCGTATTAAATTTGAATTCCTCAATATCTTCTGTCACTTTTTTAATTGTTTTGTGCAAAAGTTTTTCCAAATTATTATCTTTTATATTATCTATCTTGTTCCCTCTTCGCCAAACCTTTTCCAAAAACCTTTTTACGCCCATAATCCCTTTTGTATTCCACGGCTTAGCGTCTTCAAGAGGCCCCATAAACATTTCGTAAAGACGCAAAATATCAGCGCCATATTCAGCGACAATCTTATCGGGATTAACGACATTCCCCTTTGACTTGCTCATTTTAGTCCCGTCTTCGGCGAGAATCGTCCCTTGATGCCTCAACTTCAAAAACGGCTCATTAAAATCAACCAAACCATATTTTTGCAAAACCTTCGCAAAAAATCTCGCGTATAAAAGATGCAAAACAGAATGCTCCGCTCCGCCAACATAAATATCAACGGGCAACCATTTTTTTAGCGCCTTTTTCCCCGCGAACTCTTTGCTGTTTTTGGGGTCAGCGTATCTTAAATAATACCAAGACGAACAAACAAAAGTATCCATTGTGTCCGACTCCCTTTTCGCCGCCGCCCCGCATTTAGGGCATTTTACATTTTGAAATTTCTTCGCGTATTTAAGAGGCGATTCGCCAGTCGGCATAAAATCAACATCTCTTGGCAACTTCACGGGTAAATCCTTCTCGGGAACAGGAACCGCCCCGCATTTTTCGCAGTAAATAATGGGAATAGGCGCCCCCCAATATCTTTGGCGACTCACTAGCCAATCTCTTAATTTGTAGTTAACAGTTCGCCCGCCCAATTTCTTCTTTTCCAGCCAATCAACTATTTTTTCCGTCGCCTTCTCTTTGTTCAACTCATCTAAAAAGGAGGAATTAATATGCGGACCATCGCCGACAAACGCTTCTTTTCCAACATCGCCCCCCTTAAGAACTTCAACGAGCGGCAATTTATATTTTGTCGCGAACTCCCAATCCCTTTGGTCATGCGCTGGAACCGCCATCACCGCGCCCGTCCCGTAATCAGCCAAAACATAATCGGCGATAAAGACAGGAATTTCCCCACCGTTGACGGGATTAACCGCTAAAACGCCGTCTAATTTGACGCCCGTTTTTTCCTTCGCCAAATCAGTCCTTTCCAATTCGGTTTTTTTTCGCGCCTTAATTCTATATTTCTCAACCTCGCTCCAATTTCTAATTGACTCCCTAAATTCTCCAACCAATGGATGCTCTGGAGAAAGGACGAAATACGAACAACCGAAAAGAGTGTCGGCGCGAGTCGTGTATATCCCAATTCCTTTTTCAAGGCCAAATTTTTCACTCTTCAATGAAAATTTAACCGCCGCCCCTTCTGACCTGCCAATCCAGTTTTTTTGTATTTGCTTGGTTGACTCGGGCCAATCAACATCATCCAACCCGCTGATTAAACCTTTTATTTTCCTCCCCTTATAATTTTGGTCTTCAATAAAGTCTGTTATCTTAAAAAACCATTGCTCCAAATCCTTTTGAATCACAGGACTCTCGCACCTTTCGCATTTCCCCCCTTCCGCCTGCTCATTCGCCAAGACCGTCTGACATTTCTCGCACCAATTAACTCTCGCTTTCTTTTTGTAAGCCAGCCCGTTTTTATAAAAAAGAAGAAAAAACCACTGCGTCCATTTATAATATTCCGCCTCCGACGAATTAATCTCTCTTTCCCAATCGTAAGAAAAACCAAGTGAATTTATCTGCCGCTTAAAAACGCTTATCGCTTTTTTAACGGTCTCAGCCGGATGAATTCCCATCTTAATCGCGTAATTTTCCGCCGGCAAACCAAAAGCGTCCCACCCCTGCGGATACAAAACATTATACCCTCGCATCCTTGAAAAACGCGCGTAAATATCCGTCGCCGTATACGATTCCACATGCCCCATATGCAACCCGCTCCCCGAAGGATAAGGGAACATATCCAAAACATACCTCTTCTCCTTCAGTCGGCTTTGGTAAAGCCGAACAGCCGCCCATCTCTTCCGCCACTTCCCCTCAATTTTATTTGGATTATATTTCTCCATATTCTTATAATAAAATAATAACCCATTTCCGGGCTATTATCAAATAAAAACAATATAATTCGGCTTTACTAAAGCCGAATTTTACACCCCGAATAATTCTCTCGCGTTTTTTGTTGTTTGCGCGGCTATTTCTTCAAAACTGACGCCTTTTATTTCCGCCAATTTTTCCGCCACATATTTGACATAAAGCGGCTCATTTCTTTCTTTGCGATGCGGGACAGGGGATAAATATGGGCAGTCCGTTTCTAATAATATCTTTTCCAAAGGTATTTTTTTTATCATTTTATCATAATCCCGCGCGTAGGTGATAATTCCGTTAAAGCCCAAATGAAAACCCATTTCCAAAAACTTTTCCGCTTGCGGCAATCGTCCCATAAAGCAATGAATAACTCCCCGCAATTTTGGCGAACAAGAATGAGGACAATGAGCGCATCCAAAACTAAACATTTCCAACAATTCAATCAAGTCGTCATACGCCTTTCGGCAATGAAAAATTATGGGTTTACCCGCTTGCTGCGCTAATTCTACCTGCTGCGCCAAGACCTCTTTCTGTTTGTCTTTCGCTTCCTGGCTAATGCCATCGCCATATTCCAAACCAATCTCGCCCACCGCTACCACTTTTGGATTTTTCAATAATTCCCCATACTTCCCTGCGTCAAAAACCTCCGCGACATGACTTGGGTGAAGCCCAACCGCGGCGTAAACCCCTTCTTTGTGTTTCTCCGCGTATTCAATCGCCCGACGGCTCGTGCTATACTGCGCCCCCGCGTTAATCATCCAAACCCCCGCCTCCAAAGCTCGTCCGATAACCGCCTCTCCGTCGTCTTTATAGGCGTTAAAATTTATGTGCGAATGCGTATCAAACAAAATTGGTTCTTTCATAAATGTATAATCGTATTGTTAAAAATTAAGTTTTGGTATAGAATAAATCAGGCGATAGAATAAATGAATTTATAATATGAAAGACGGGAATCACTTAATCCTTGATTTGAAAAATTGCGAAAAGATAGAAAAGCTTTCAAGTAAAAAATTCGTAGAGAACTTTATTTTTGAATTGGTAAAAATCGCGGAGATGAAAGCGATCATCAAACCGAAAGTGCTGTATTATGAACACGAAGAAAAAGAAGAAAGCGGAGTCACCGGATTTGTCATAATCGCCGACAGCCATGTGAGCATCCACACTTATCCCTTCAAAGAATCCTTGTATCTTGACTTATTTTCCTGCAAAAAATTCAATTCTCGGAAAATAGTCAATCTCGTTCAAAAAACTTTTGAACCAAAAAAATTAACCAAAAAACTAATTAAAAGATAGAGAATGATTTACAACCGAGGGAAGAGCGCCTCGGTTTTTTTGTTTTGCTTGATTTGCTCTAAAATCTTTTCGGCCGTTCGCGGCATAAATGGTTTGAGCAAAATGGCGATTTCTTTTAGGGAAACGAGCAAATCCGAGATTACTTCATTAAACTTTTTTTCGTCGTTCTTTTGCAATTCCCATGGTTTGTTTTTTTCAACATACTCATCGCAAACCGAAATTAATTTCCAAACCGCCTCCAACGCTTCATTAAATTTAATCTCCCCAAGCGCTTTTTTATAATTTTCTTTGGTTAATTTAATCTCTTCTTCTATCTTATGATTTATGATTCCTGATTCCTGATTCATTTTTATTTTCTCCGCCAAGGTTAAAACCCGGCTAACCAAATTCCCCAACCCATTCGCCAAATCGGCATTGTATCTTTCTTTAAGCCGTTCGGCGCTAAAATCACCATCTTCTGTGCTGGAAAATTCTCGCAAAACATAATAACGAACAACTTCGGCTCCGTATTTTTCAACAACATCAAAAGGATTAACAACATTGCCGATTGACTTGGACATTTTTTGCCCTTCAGAAGTAAAATACCCGTGAATAAAGACCTTTTTGGGCAAAGGCAGTTCGGCCGCCAAAAGCATCGCTGGCCACAAAAGAGTATGAAATCGCAAAATGTCTTTTCCGACGCAATGGATATCAGCCGGCCAATACCGCTCAAAATTCTTTTCATTGCCGCCATATCCAAGCGCGGAAATATAATTGCAAAGCGCCTCAAACCAGACATAAATCGTTTGCGAAGCGTCCTTTTCAACGGGAATTCCCCAAGTAAGATTTTCCTTGGGTCGAGAGATACTCACATCCTCAACCCCTTGTTTAATTAAACCCAAAATCTCTTTTTTCCTTTTTTCGGGGACAATGCCTAATTCATTTTTTTCAATCATCTCCTTTACTCTCGGAATGTATTTTGATAATTTGAAAAAATAGTTTTCTTCCTCTAAAACATCTGGTTCTTTTTTGTGTATCGGGCATTTGCCGTCAACCAAATCGCTTTGATTAAGATACGCCTCGCACCCGGCGCAATAAAGCCCCTCGTATTTTCCTTTATAAATATCTCCTTTGCTATTCAAAATATCCCAGATTTTATAAACAGACGGCCAATGGCGTTTTGAGTCGCTTGTTCTAATAAAATCATCGTTTGATATATTCAAAACCTCTGTTAATCTCTTAAATTCAGATGTGTTCTCGTCAATAAGCGCCTGAACAGATTTCCCGGTTTTTTCAGCCGTCCTAACTATTTTTATCCCATGCTCATCCGCCCCCGTTAAAAAGAAAACATCATCCCCCAACTGACGATAATAGCGCGCCAAAACATCCGCCTGAACCATCTCCAAGGCATGTCCAATATGAGGAACCGAATTAACATAAAAAATACTGGTGGTGATATAGAATTTATTCTTCATTTTTTAAACAAAAACTATCCAACGGACTGCGAATATTTTTTAATTTATTGGTAGCCACCTTCGTATAAATTTGTGTTGTTTCTAACCTTTTATGCCCCAATAATTCTTGAATATATCTTATACTTACACCGCTTTCAAGTAAATGCGTCGCGAAACTATGCCGTAAACTATGGCAACTGACTTGCTTTTTTATGCCAGATTTTTTTAACGCGCTACTAAAAGTTTTTTGAACTGCCCGTTCCGTTAATTTCCCTCCTCTCAAACTTTCAAAAACATAATTATTAGCTTCTTTGGTTTTGATATATTTCTCCAAAACACCCGCAACTTTTTCAGATAAAATAGTTATTCTATCTTTCGCTCCTTTGGCTTGCCTAATTCTAACTGCTCTGCCGCCAAAATCCAAATCTTGAACCTTAACATTAACAACCTCTGAAACGCGCAGCCCAGACGAATACATTAAAGCCAATAATAATTTGTGTTTAACATTTTGAACAGTGGCTAAAATATTCGCTATTTCTTTTTTGCTTAAAACTTCCGGCAATCTCTTTGCCTTTTTGGCTCTTGGTATATTTATAAAAAATTTTCGGCGGAGAATTTTCTCAAAATAAAATTTCAACGCGCTATAGGCGGTATTTAAGGTCGAACTTGATTTTCTATTATCGGATAATTTTTCCAAATAAATTCTAATGTCCGCCGTGTTAATTGTTTTCGGATTTTTATTTGCGAATTTTAATATGTTCGTGATATAATACAGGTAGGATTTAATAGTTTTATCGCTGAACCTCCGCAATTTCATTTCCTGCTTTAATTGCAATATTGGATTCTTGCTCGGATATTGATAATTACTGTTCATAGTATTGTTATGATCGGAAGTTAATGCGATTATTTTATCTCGTTTGTCAAATCAAGTCAATAAGTTCGTATATAACTTGTTATACGCAATCGGCACGGGGCACTATAAAAGCAAAAATTATAAAAGGAATGATATTCTTATGAATAATATGGCTCAAAAATCAAAATATCAAATTTATCAAATAGCAAAATTTGTTATTCTTTCAGTTATAATAATTTATTTTTTGTATTTCAAGATGCATATCCCTGTAACCCTTGTTTTAATTCTCGAAATTTTACTTTTTATTAAACTTCTTCCGATTACAAAATTTGTTGAAGGAAAAATTATTAGATATTACCCAAAATATGACAACTTCAATATTTGGATAAAACGTTTAATCTTGTTAGTTTCCTGGATTTTGATTTTTATAATTCTAAAATTTATTATTGTTAATATCATAATGATTAAAATATTGAATATACCTGTTGAACAACAGATTTATGATTTCATTAACAAAACTGCTAAATAATTTTTGCAGATAAAAAAATGACGTGCCCCGTGCCGACTTCTCCGCTTCGCTCCGACCACGCCTTGCAGGCTCTCCTCCTTTCAGTCGTCGGGGCGTATAACAAGGATTATGAGGAAAATTCCTGCTGAATTTTCCCAAATTTGCTTCGCAAACTTCTCATAATCCTGATGTTATACGCAATTCAAAAAGCCTCTCTTTATTAATCAATTTAATAATTTTAGCAATTTATTTTTTTAACTAGACCAATATGAACGAGCTAAATCAAAAATTTACACCCTCCTTAGAAAAAATGGAAAAAGTAGAACCTCAAATCGAAACGGCAACAACCAAAAACATTAAGGATATTCAAAATTTGAATAGACTGTTGTTTGAAGAAGAGTTCGTTAAATACGACAAAACTATTAATTGTGATTGGCCATTATCTCAAGATGGGGAAGATTTTTACAAAGAAAGAGTTGAGAGCAAAAAAGGCTGCGCTTTTGTTTTAAAAATTAACGAGAAGATTGTTGGTTATCTTGCTGGAAGCTTGTCGGAAAATGAATTTTATAGAAATGTAGATAGTTTTGCTGAGTTAGATGATATGTATATCATAGAAGAACATAGAAGAGCTGGACATGGTAAAAAACTTTATGATGCTTTCATTGGTTGGTGTAAAGAAAACGCCGTCAAAAGAATTAAAGTACTTGTCACAGCTAGAAATACCCAAGCTATCAAATTTTATAAAACCCAAGGATTTAATGACTACAATGTCACCTTGGAATCTGATATTGACCAGTTAAATAAATTGTAAAAAATTATTATTAAACAAAAATAAACGCGATTTCGGTAAACTAAAAAACCGTCTTATAGCAAGGCGGTTTTTTAGCGTGGAGCCAAGGGGAATCGAACCCCTCATTTCCGAGTGTCAAGCACGGAAACCTCGCCATGAGGTGGCCCCTTAAACTCCACAGGAGCATAATATCATAAAAATAAACAAAAAGAAAACCCGAGAAGTAATTCTCGGATTTTCGGAGAACGATTGTTTCCGTGCTTGACAACTATAAGCATAACAAAGTAACAAATATTGTCAAGCCCAATTATCCACATCGCCTATTTACCCTTAACCACAACCACAAACTCGCCTTTTGTTTTGTCTTTTTCAATTTTCTCAATCACTTCTTTGACTTCGCCTTTGTAAATTGTTTCAAATTTCTTTGTTATTTCTCGGCAGACGACAATTTGCCTTTCGGGCTCTAAAACACTTTCTAATTCTCGCAGCGTTTTTAAAATTCTGTGGCAGGATTCGTAGAAGACAACTGTGTGCTTTGAATTGGCGACTTCTTCAAAAAACTTTTTTCTTTTCTTTTTCACGGGCGGGAAGCCGAGGAAAACAAACTTATCCGCTGAAAAGCCGGAAACGCTTAAAGCGGCGATTAGCGCCGATGGTCCGGGGATGGGAATAACCTCCAAATCGGGCATTTGCTCAAACAAAAATTCAATTAACTTCGCGCCCGGGTCGCTAATTGAAGGCGTCCCCGCGTCCGAAATTAAAGCCAGGTCATTCCCTTCTTTTAATCGCTCTAAAATATATTCGTTTTTCTTTAATTCGCTATGCTGGTGGTAACTAACCGTCGGCTTGGAAATTTCATAACGACTCAAAAGTTTTTGAGCGACCCTCGTGTCCTCGCAAAGAATAAGAGTGACTTTTTTTAGCGTCTCAATCGCCCGAAAAGAAATGTCTTTCAGATTACCAATAGGCGTCGCGACGATGTATAGTTTCATAAAACTAATTTCTTTTCTCCTGAAAATCCTTCACAAATTCAGCGATCGCCGCGGTGACGGGAACTGATAAAATAATACCCAAGACGCCCGCCAATTTGGCGCCGATTAACATTACAATAATAATCACAATCGGACTCAAGCCAACCGTTCTTTTCATAACCTGCGGAACAATGATGTAGTTTTCTATTTGATTGATAATAATAAAAAGAACGATAACCATAAGCGCTAAAATAGGCGATTGAATAAAGGCCAAAATAACCGCCGGTATCGCCGCTAAAATCGGTCCCATATACGGAATAATCTCAAACAAAGCGGCAATTAAAGCCAGAACCAAAGCGTATTTTACGCCCAAAACCGATAAACCTATATATGTCAAGACACCAACAATCAGCATTAGTAAAAGTTGTCCCCTCACCCAGCCGCCAATTTTAATCTGAACGCGATTAGCTAAATCCGAAAGATAATGCCGATGCTCAACAGGAGTTAGAGAAACCAAAAAATTTTTAACTCCCTTCTCTTGGGTGGCTAAATAAAAAGAAATAACCAAAACGACAATCGCTGAAAAGAACCCGCCAAAAATTCCTGTAATTGTGTTAAAAACACTTGAAGTGGCTTGAGTCAGCCGCTCGCTCGCGCTGCCCAAAAAAGATTGGAAATTTCCTTCAATTTGAAATCTGCCCCACCAATCCTGAACGCTCAAACCAACCCTCTCAACAATACTGGGAAAATTAATAGCCAATTGCTTAATTTGTTCCGCCAACGGAGGAAAAATTAAAGTAATAATTAGGGACAAGAAAGAAAGAAAAAGCAGATAAATAAAAACCACACCCAAGAGCCGGGGAATTTTATGCCGATGAAGCCAACTCACCGGGTCATTAACAGCCGCCGCGATAATCAAAGCGACAAAAATAATCGCCAAAATATCGCGAATCGTATACAAAAAAATCAACCCCAAGAGAATAATAACTGTCCTGAAAATCGTTGAAGTTGAAATATTAATTGTCCGAGAATCGTTAAGCATTTATATTTTTAATATTTTCTCAAACTTATCCTTATCCTTAAACGGTCCGATCATCGCCAGATTTAATTTCTCCGGCTTGAAAATATCTTGCGCGACTCTTTGAATGTCATCAACCGTCACTGCCTCCATTTTAGCGAACTTTTGGTCTAGAGTCAAAATTTTTCCAGTCAAAAGTTCCTGAAAAGCGGCAAAAGACGCCCGCTCATCAGACGACTCCATCCCAATTAAAGAAGAGCCCCGAATATAGTCCTTCGCTTTTCTTAACTCCGCTTGACTGATTTTTGTCGTAGCGATTTTTTTGTATTCATCCAAAATCGTTTTGATCGCCCTCTCCACTTTTTGATTATCAACCCCTGCGTGCGTGGACAAAAACCCTGTGTCAGTATCGCTATCAACGCCCGTCCCAACATAATACGCCAAGCCCTGTTTTTCTCTAACAGAAATCCACAAGCGAGAGCTCATATTGCCTCCCAAAATTACGCCAAGTAAACTTAAAGCGTACTTATCTGGATGAAAAATATTATATCCACGAACCCCTAAATGTAAATGCGTTTGATCCGTTTTTTTGTAATAAACAAGCGATTGCGGTTTATCTTGTTTTTCTACAACCGGCAGCTTTCCCACAACCGCCTTATGATTGATTTTCCCAAAACATTTCGCAATCTTCTTAACCGCCTCATCACCATCAATATTGCCCGCGACCGCGACAATCGTGTTTCGCGAAGAATAGTGGTCTTTAAGATATTGGGCAAATTGCGCTCTTTGAACGCTTTTAATCGTTTCTTCCTCGCCAATAATCCTCCAACCCGCCGGCTGATCGCCGTATAAAAGATTTGTCCAAAGGTCATAAACATGACGCGTTGGAGTATCCAAATACATATTTAATTCCTGCAGAATCGTTCCTCTCTCTTTTTTAATTTCTTTCTCTTCTATTTTTGAATTCAAATAGATATCAGAAACCCAATTCAAAGCCAAATCAAAATGACTCGCGTCAACTTTCGCCCAATAGCCGGTATATTCCTCCGATGTAAAGGCGTTATACTGTCCGCCAATTTTGTCCAGCGGCTCAATCAATTTCAAAGTGCTCGGATATTTTTTGGTCCCCTTAAAAAACATATGCTCTAAAAAATGAGAAATCCCGTTAATGTCCTTCGTCTCGTATTTAGACCCCGTCCCCACCAAAACCAAAACAGCTGCCGTTTTGGTATTTTTAGACGGGACAGTAATAATCCTCAATCCGTTTTTAAGAGTAGTTTTTTTATAATGATTTTTCATATCACAACCTCTCCCTAAAATAATCTTCCAACTCGCTTATCTTAATTCTCTCTTGTTTCATTGTGTCGCGGTCGCGGACTGTCGCATCGTTTTGTTCTAAACTGTCAAAATCAACCGTAATACAATAAAGCGTCCCAATTTCGTCCTGACGGCGGTATCGCTTGCCAATGTTTCCATTATCGTCAAACTCGCAGACATAATTTTGTTTGAGTTGAGCATAAACCTCTCTCGCTTTTTTAACAAGTTCTGGTTTGTTTCTTAATAAAGGAAAAACCGCAATTTTAACAGGAGCCATCTTTTTATTAAACTTCATCACTGTTCTCGTCCCGCCCTCGGTTTCCTCTTCCGTATATGCCTCCGCCAAAATAGCGAGCAAAGTCCTATCTACGCCAAAAGTCGGCTCAATTACATGAGAAATAAATCTTTTTTGGTCTTTATCGTCAAAATAAGTCAAATCCTTCCCTGAATTTTTTTGATGATTAGATAAATCAAAATCAGTCCGATAAGCAAGACCCCACAACTCGTCCTGACCAAAAGGAAATTCATATTCTATATCAATCGTCTTTTTAGAATAATGCGCCCTTTCGCCGTCTGGGATATCCATGTCATGCGCTTTTTTTCTATCCAGCCCGACAAAATCCATAAATTTATACATTTCGCCAAGCCATTTGTTAAAGACCTTTTTCCAATCCGCTTCGGGGGAAATAAAAAACTCTATTTCCATTTGCTCAAATTCAAGCGTGCGAAAAATAAAGTTGCCCATTGTCATTTCATTCCGAAACGCTTTTCCTGATTGCCCGATTCCAAAAGGTATTTTCTTGTTTGTGGAATCCAAAATATTTTTGTAATTAACAAAAATAGCTTGCGCTGTTTCAGGCCTCAAATATGTTTTAACGCCCTCTTTTTCAACCGGGCCGATAACCGTCTCAAACATCCCGCTAAAAAATTTTTCTTCCGTAAAACCGCCTCCGCATTCCGGACACTTGGACGCGTCCTTTAATTTATCGGGCCTAAATCTTTTGTGGCATTTTTTGCACTCAACCAAAGGGTCTTTGAACTTTTCCGTATGACCGCTCGCCTCCCAAATTTTAGGACTCATCAAAATCCCGCCATCCAACCCAACCATATCTTCTCTGTCTTGAATAAAATATTTCCACCACGCCTGCTTAATATTATTTTTCAACTCCGTTCCTAATGGCCCGTAATCGTAAGTATTGGCCAGCCCGCCATAAATATCCGAACCAGGATAAACAAATCCCCTTCGCTTGCATAAAGAAACAATTTTTTCCATGGTAATCATAAAATTATTTTATAACCGTCCCTTCTTTGCGATCTATCTCCGGCTCATCGGGTAAATCGGTGTCAATTTCATCGTCTTCTTCGGTCAACTCCAATCCCGCGAAATTGTCCTGAACGATAACTTTTGATTGCCCAATTAACTCAACCAAACTGCCTAAATGCGCCAAACTTGGAGTAATAGAAATCTGAAAAGCCGCTTGCTCAACTGGAGACAAAATACCCGTTGCCGAAGACATATTTCCGACATTCCAAACCAATTTTCCTGTTTGCGGACTGTATTTCAAATTAGCGCTTGACGGACTAAAATTATTCAGCCACTTAACATGAGGCGGCAAATACGCCTCCACAACGACTTGGCTTAAATCATTGCCCGCGTTGGTTAATTGCCATTTAAGCGTATAAGTCGTTTCTTGTCCAACTTTAGGCGGAATCGGACCGCTATTAGAAATCAAATCATCGTAATAATATCCGCGCGCCTGAACGGATAACTGGCTCGCCACTTTGGTCACCAATTCGCTTTGCCCAGCAATCTGAATATCTCCCAAAGAAAGAGGTGTTTCCGAAGAATCAATTTTGACCGTGTTAATAATCTCAAAATTCTTGTCGTCGTACTTGAAGACCGGCAGAGAATCTTTCACTTTAAGCGAAAATTCAATCACGCCCTCTTGACGCGAAGCAAGATATTCTAAGGCGGGCAAGTTACTCGCGTTCCATGTAATTGTTTGATTTTCTCCGTTAAAAGACCCTTTATCGCCGATACTTAATTCCGCGAAATCCAAGACCGCGCCTTCTAATTTTGAAGTAATATTAACATTTCTAATGCCGACATCTGTTGTATTCTGATAAATGATTTGATAATCCAAATCCTCGCCCGCTCGCGCGATATAGTCAGTTTTTTCGTTTAATTTTTGGCTAACAAATAAAGGAGAAACAGAAATCTGAAGAGCGTCCGTCGTTTCAGCGTAAGGAACAAATTCGCCATCTTTCAGTAACCCCAACCGCGCTTCAAAAAGCTTGACTTCTCCTTCTTCTCCTTGGATATCACCCCTAACCGAAATTTTGCCCTGTTCGCCAGATATTAGTTTTTCCAACGACCAAATTTTATCCTCTTCCGAAGGAGACGGGACCGACGATTGAAAATTAAATCCCGACGGATATTCAATCTGAATTTGAAGGTCATCAAAAGCGACTTCCGCTTGGTTTGAATAAATTAAAGAAAAATCAAAAAATTGCCCGCTGACCAATTTATCGGGCAAATCAAAACTAACCATCAAAGGAACGGAAACAATGACCGATGTAAAACTCGCCTCGTTGAAAAAAAGAGAACTAATCCTGCCTGGATAATAATTTAATTCCGCGCGAGCGGCTTTATTCTCTCCCTTTAATCCTATAAGCCGCGCCGGCAATTCAATCTGATTTTCCCCGCCCGCCGCTAAATTGGGCAAATTGATATTTTCAATTAAATCCTCGCCGCTTAAATGAACCGAGTTTTCTGGATAATAGAATATAAGTTCTATGTCTTTTAATTCCAATTTTGTATTGTTTTTGTATCTTACAAAATATTTTACTTCATCTCCGCTCACAACGCTTTCGGGGCCTCTGATTTCAAAATCAACTTCATTTTTATCAAAAGAAAACAACCCTCGCCAAAATAAAAATCCCATAGCGACCAAAAAAACAGCCACAGCCGCGATGCCGCTCATTTTTAAATATTTCTTGCGCTTAGCCGATAATTCTTCTCTTTCCTTTATTTCCTCCCATTCTTCCGATTGGACCTTCTCTCGTTCTTTTTCCGACTGAAATTCCTCCGGAAATTCCAGCCGCTCCTCAAATTCCGCCTCCGGCTTATATATTTTCCTCTTCAGTTCATCTAACTTCATGGTGTCTATTCTACCAAAGAAACCGCCTTTTGTAAAAAAACGCGCGAATTAATTTCTTCATTCAAAAGCGATTGAACAAAATCAACCGCGTCCGTCCGCTCTTCGCCATAGCCCAAAAAATTCAAAAGTTCGTCCTCAAAATTTTTGACAACAGATGCCAAATCGTAATTTTTTTGGTCCAATTGCCGCAAAGAAGATAAAAAAAGTTCCCAAATCCTTTCGTCCTTTTCGGGGCCAGAAACAAGTTTATCAGCCAATTCGGACAAATAGTAGGCAGCCGCCAAAGCAGACAAATCGCCATGAAGAAGAGGATAACTCTCAATCGTTTCCGCGCCCGTAATAATATCAAAACCCCTCCCCGGCGCGACCATTAAATGGCTCCGCAAAAAAAGTTCCAAATGCCCCCTCAATTTTGATTGGTTTTTCCGAATCGACTTCGCCTTAACCAAAATCTTTCCAAAATCCTGCGTATAAACAGTTAAAAGGCGATCAAAATCGCCCAAATCCCTCCTTCGGATAACAACCCCTTCCGTTTTATAAAGCATAAAAATTATTGTGACATCCGATGTCGCAATTAGTTCATCATACAAATAAATTATAGCACAAATCCCCGACAAAAAAAAGACGGCCACTTTTTGTCGTGGCCGCCGAAACAAAATTACTCCTTTTAACTAAATAATATCATGAAAAAAAGCAAACTCCAAGCTAAAATAAGACATACAATTGACAATGCTCTTGCCTCAGAAGATACCCTATATTCCCCAGCATCAAAGAATTTCCATGTTTTAAAGTACAAAACAATTCCAATGATTGAAAATATCACTGAAAGCGTTATAGGTATCACAGTCCAATTCCAATTCATATCGCCCTCCTTTATAATCCTTTTTGGTTTTTTATTCAGTTGTTAAGGTAATTACCCCATTCGGCTTTACCAAAGCCGAATTTTAATTTCTTAATCCCCAGCCAAATTTTTTCTCCGTTAATAATCGTTTCTTTTTCTACAAGAAAGACCTCTTTTCTTTTTTGGGCTAATTCTATTTTCTCCGCGGAGGTTTCTTCTTTGATTTCGGAAGCGTGTTTTTGAATTAGTTTTGATAAAGAAGCGTCCGCTGTGTATCGCAGATAGATTCTTTGGCCCGGCTTTAGCCCTCCGTCTTTTCTCATTCCTTGGATAAAGCGGATTAGATCCCTGATTATTCCTTCGGCTCTTAATTCAGCTGTGATTTTCGTGTCAATTTTAATTTCTTTGCCTAAAATAACTTTTTTGACATTAATTTCGTCTTTAATTAAATCTATCATTTCTACATCTTTCGCCATTTGCTCGTTATTAATTGCTAATTCGCCTAGTGGCTGCCTGACTTTAATTCCCGCCGCCGCTCTTTGCGCCAGCGCGGCCGCCGCTATTTGCCTAACTTGCGACATTTTCTCTTCTAATTTTTTATCAATCAATTTTTTGTTTACTTTTGGATAATCATCAAAATGAACCGATTGCTTCCCGTTTAATTTCTGATAAACCTCTTCCGCGATAAAAGGCGTAAAGGGAGCGGACAGCTTAGCAAAAGTCAGCAAAACAAAAGAGTAGGTCTCTTCCGCTTCTTTTTTTTCTTGAGCGTTGGATGGTTTTTGAAGCCGTCTTCGCGAGCGCCTCACGAACCAATTGGAAAAATCATCCAAAAATTCGTCTATCAAACGGGACGCTTTCGTTAATTCGTACTGGTCCATCCATTCGGTCATTTCCAAAACAACCGAGTTAAGCCGAGAGACAATCCACCTGTCCAAAACATTTTTTGGTTTGACGGATTTGGGCGCCTTAAAATTTTTGGCGGTGTATGTTTTGAAAAAAATGAGGGAATTCCAAAAAGTCAAAATCGTTCGGCGGAATATTTCGGCGACCCTTTGCTCGGAGAAAATATAGTCCTCGCCTATGGGCGTGCTTGAAAGCAAGAAATATCTCAAAGCGTCAGCGCCATATTTATTAAAAATGATTTCTGGCGCGGCATAATTTCCTAATTTCTTTGAAAGTTTCGTTCCGTCTTCGCCTAAAACAAGCCCGTTAACCACAACATTTCTAAAAGCCGGCTTGTCTTTGCCCAACCCGCGATCTTTCAAAGTTAACGCCGTCGCCAAAACAAGCAAAGAGTAAAACCAGCCCCGCGTTTGGTCCATTCCCTCGGCGATAAAATCGGCTGGAAATGTTTCTTCGACCAATTTTTTATTCTCAAACGGATAATGCCATTGCGCGTAAGGCATGGAGCCCGACTCAAACCAACAATCAAAAACTTCTGGCGTCCTCTCCATCCGCCCGCCGCACTTTTGGCATTTGATAAAAATAGCGTCTATAATTGGACGATGCAAGTCATCCGTTTTTTTGCCTGACAATTTTTCCAATTCCTTAACGCTTCCGACGCATTTTTGCTCACCGCACTTTTTACACTGCCAAATTGGCAAAGGCGCCCCCCAAAATCTGTTTCTTGAAATAGACCAATCACGCGCATCTTTTATCCAATTACCAAAGCGACCTTCTTTTAAATGCCCAGGAACCCATCTCGTTTTTTTGTTATTAGCAACCAATTCTTTTTTGAATTTCGTAACCGCCACATACCAACTATCAATTGAATGGTAAATAAGAGGGCTGTTGCAACGCCAGCAATGAGGATAACTGTGGACTATTTTCTCTGCCTTAAAAAGCAAGCCCCTTTTTCTTAAATCATCTTTAATATCTTGGTTCGCTTTTTTGATAAATTTGCCTTCGCCCGGAATGCCCAAATCGCGAATAATCTTGCCTTCTTCATCAACTGTCACTATAGTCGGCAACTTCTCTTTTTTGCCCAAAGCCGCATCGTCTTCGCCAAAAGCGGGCGCAATATGAACCATCCCCGTCCCGTCATCAACAGAAACGAAATCGCCCGCCACAACTCGATAAGCGGACTCATTTGTCTTCATTAGATAAAACGGCTCGTATTCTTTTCCGACTAAATCTTTTCCAAAAAATTCTTCTTTGATCTTATATTTTTGCGCGTCTAAAACTTCCAGCCGTTCTTTGGCTAAAATATATTTCTCGCCGTTTAGAGTGACCTTAACATATTTGATTTTCACCCCAACGGCGACGGCCATATTCGCCGACAAAGTCCAAGGCGTCGTCGTCCAAACAAGCAGATATGTTTTTTTCTCGTCCTTTAAAGGGAATTTAACAAAAACCGATTCATCTTCAATGTCCTGATAAACATCAGGTTGATTTAATTCAAAATTAGACAAAGGCGTTCCACATCGCGGGCAATAGGGCGTTACCCGATAATCTTTGTAAACCAATCCATCATCCCATAACTGCTTAAAAACCCACCAGACCGACTCAATATATTCATTATCCAGAGTCGCGTACGCTTGCGAATAATCAGACCATCTTCCTACCCGCCGCAAAGTCCCTTGCCAATCAGAAGTACACCGAAAAACCGATTTACGGCAGGCCTGATTAAATTTCTTAATCCCCATCCCCTCAATTTCCCTCTTATTTTTCAGCCCGAGTTCTTTTTCAATCAAATTTTCCACCGGCAATCCGTGGCAATCCCAACCAACCCGCCAAGGAACCTGTCTGCCTTTCATTGTCCAATACCGCAAGACCGTGTCTTTGATCGCGCTCGTCAAAATATGCCCGTAATGAGGAAGACCAGACGCGAAAGGAGGGCCGTCGTAAAAACTAAAAAACCGCTTGCCTTTCTTTTGGGCAATCAATTTGGCAAAAACATCTCCCTGCCGCCAAAACTTCAATATTCTTTTTTCCATCTTAGGTATCTGGTCCATAATTATAAAATTACATTTTCTCTGGCGCTTTGATGCCCATTAAGTCCAATGTGTTTTTTAAAACAATCTTCGTCGCTTTAACTAAACAAATTCTTGCTTGGCTCAACTCCTTATTTTCATCATCCAAAACGCGGCATTTTTCATAAAATCTATGAAAGGCGTTCGCCAATTCCATAGAATATTGAGGCAACCGCTGAACCTGATAATCCTTCGCTATATCCTCAACAATTTCAGGAAATTTAATTAAATGGCGAATAAGATTTAACTCTTCCAGATGAGTTAACTTCATCAGGGACAGTCCCCGAAAATCAGGGACAGTCCCCGATTTCGCTAAAATTCCGCAGATTCTCGCGTGGGCATATTGGACATAAAAGACGGGGTTTTTGTTTGATTGTTCCCGCGCCAAATCCATATCAAAATTCAAATGGGTATCGGGAGATTTTTGCAAAAAGAAAAATCGCGTCGCATCCGCGCCAACCTTTTCAATCAACTCGTCCATTTCCACATAGACCCCCGCCCGTTTTGACATTCTCTTTTTCTCGCCTTTTTCTAAAATTGTAACGAACTGCAAAAGAACCGTTTCCAATTTTCCTTTATGTCCGATCGCTTCCACCCCCGCCGCTAATCCCGCAACATCACCATGGTGGTCGGCTCCCCAAACATTAATTACCCGAGTAAATTTCTTCTCGTTGAATTTGCGCCAATGAAAAGCGATATCGCCCGCCAAGTATGTTTTGTTTCCGTCTTTCTTGACCAAAACCCTATCTCTTGTGTCGCCGAGTTCAGACGACTTGAACCATCGCGCGCCGTCCTTTTCGTAAAAAAATCCTTTCTTTTCCAAAAAATCCAAAACCTCATCCACCAAACCAGATTGATAAATCTCTGACTCCAAAGCCCATTCGTCATATTTAATCCCCAATTTATCTGTCGTCTTGCGGATTAAATTTTCAATAATATATTTCGCCGCCGCTTTCCCTGCCTCACGCGCGTCTTTTCCTTTATTTTTTTTATTTAGTTCGTCAATATATCCCCCCTTATAAACCGCTTCGCTATCTTTCAAAACAGAATGTCCCAAGGCCTCAATCTGCATTCCATGGTCATTGACATAATACGCCCTTTCAACATTAAATCCGGACTTGCTCAAAACGCCCGCCAAAACATCCCCAAAGGGCCCGCCCCTTCCGTTCGCCACTGTCAAAGGTCCTGTCGGATTGGCGGAAACAAACTCAACCTGAACTTTTTCGCCCTTACCAACGCCGATTTCTCCGTAACGAGCGCCTTTTTTAATAATCTCCGCCAGTTCATCTAATAATATTTTTTTTGACAAAGTAAAATTAATAAAACCAGGACCCGCTACCTCCACTTTTTCAAAAGCGGGATGAACTTCCAATTTCGCGACAATTTTTCGCGCGTCAACCTTCATCCGCAAAGCGACATTTGTGGAATAGTCCCCAAAATCAGAATTACCCGGCCGCTCCAAAAACGCCTCACCCCCAACAACCCCCTCAATAATTTTCTTAACTTCATCTCTGATCATATCTTCTATCATATCCCATTATTAAGATTTGTTCAATAAACCAAAAAGATATACAATTAAAACATGCCGACTCTCGCTATTAACCCACGAGCCAGATATGATTATGAAATTTTAGACACCTACGAGGCTGGAGTGGTTTTAATTGGACAAGAAGTTAAAGCGATTAAAAGAGGAAGCATCAGTTTAAAAGGCGCTTATGTCGCCATTAGAAATAACGAGGCGTGGCTCATCAACGCGCAGGTCTCTCCCTACCAGCCCAAAAATACACCCGCCGATTATGACTCAACCCGTTCTCGAAAATTGCTTCTTCATAAAAGCGAAATTAAAGAGTTAATCGGCAAGACAAAACAAAAGGGCTTGACTTTAACGCCCATCCGCGTTTATACTAAACAAAATCAGATTAAACTGGAATTCGGCTTGGGTCGCGGGAAAAGAAAATCCGACAAGCGGGAAAAAATTAAAAAGAGAGAAACACAAAGAAAAATCAACCGCGCGCTGAAGGAATGGTTTTAAAAAAGGGGATGATTGGCTTCGATGAAAGTCAATTTCTTAATAAGCAAGACGAGTTTAATCGAACACTCGTTAAAGATCGATTAAGATAATAAATGTCAATTTATTTTCAAAGGCAAGGAACGCGGTAGCTTCGCTATTTAGCGCTCCGAACCTGGCTTTAGCTGTCGCCTAAATAATTAGTCAACAGCCGTTCAAACCTTTGATTCCTGATAGAGGGATTTGAATGTCATTTTTCAGGATAAGCGGACAAAATTATCTCGCTTTGACCGCCGACAACTTAGGGGTAAGAATTAGAAATTTTTTGTTTAGTTTTAAGTTTTTAATTCTTTAGTTCGCTTTTGGCGAACAAATTAAACTAATCTAATCTTGTAGAATTATTAAGAATCAACTTTTAGACGCGGGTTCAATTCCCGCCATCTCCACTCGGTAAAAAGCAAAATAAAAACTATTTACTACAAAAAAACTTACAAACCATTTGTCAGAAGGCCTCGCCTTAATCATCAGATAAGGGTAAGTCCTATCCGATTAATTGACGAGAAAGGGAATAATCTTGACATCGTCAAAACGGGGGAGGCGTTAAAAATGGCCCTTGAAAAAGGGCTTGATTTAATTGAAATCGCGCCCAGCGCGCAGCCGCCCGTTTGCCGCATTATGGATTTTGGCAAATACCAATACCAAAAAACGCAAGTAGAAAAGAAACAAAAAACAAAGCAGGTAAAAACAGACATCAAGGGAGTTAGAATTAGTTTGGGCATTAGCAAGCATGACGCGGAATTCAAAGCCAAGCAGGCGGAAAAATTTCTCTCGCGAGGACATAAGGTTAGAATAGAAATGATCTTGCGCGGCAGAGAAAAGGGAATGTTTGAAATAGCCCAAAGCAAAATGAAAGAATTTATTGAAACAATCCCGATAGAAATTAAAATTGAGCAAGGAGCAAGAAGACAACAAAGGGGTTTGGGGATGGTAATTACTAAGGAATAAGTCTAACAATTATGACTAAATTTAAAACAAGAAAAGCGTTATTAAAAAGAATAAAAATTACCGGTAGCGGAAAGTTTATGAAAAGACCGACTCACCAGGACCATCTGAACTCAAAAGAATCCGGCAATAAAACCCGAAGCAAAAGAAAAGCGACCGGGGTCTCTTCTGATAATAGGAAAGTTATAAAAGAAATATTCTCAAATATTTAATTAGCATATAAAACTATGACACGAGTAAAAAGAGGAATAATGGCCAACAAGCGCCGCAAAAATATCCTTAAATTGGCGAAAGGGTTTAAGTGGGGCAGAAATGTAAAATATAAATTAGCCAAAGACGCGCTTAAACACGCGTGGACTTACGCTTATCGCGACCGTAAAGTGAGAAAGCGGGATTTTCGCCGCCTCTGGCAAATAAAAATCAACGCCGCCGTCCGCCAGCAAGGCGTCACATACAGCCGTTTTATTGAGATATTAAAAAAGGCCAAGATTGAATTAGACAGAAAAATCTTGGCAAACTTAGCCGAAAAAAAACCAACAATCTTCGCGAAGATTGTTGAGAAGATAAAGGGATAAAATTATATCTCCACGACAAACAGGTCTAAAGCGGTGAGGATGCCTGCGCGGCCTGTTTTTGTTTTTGTTTCAATTTCCAAGAGGCGGCGGTAGATTGTTCGCAAATGATCTAAACTAAAATTCGCCGCTTGTTGGGCCGTCTTTCTGGCGACAAAAGGATGCAACCCGCTCTTTGCCGCCAACGATGGAAAAGGAATTCCCTTTTCCATTAAGTCCTTGATTTTAAGCAAATTCCTGATCTGGTAAACAAACATGGAAAATAAATAATTTTCGTTGACCCCCTGATTAAGATGCTGGTGTAAAAGACGCAAGGCGTCTTTTTTGTTTCTCGCCGCCAAGGCGTCAATCGCCGCAAAAATATTAAGGTCTGCCTCCGACTTGACCATCAAGACCACGTCTTCTTTAGTAATAGAGTCGTTTTTTTTGTATCCGACCAGCTTACCGATTTCGTTGCTCATCTGCCAAAGGTCGCCCCCAACACGAAAAGAAAGCTCGCTCACTGCCCCGCTATCAACAACGCCTCCGTTTTTGGAAACTTCTTTTTTTATCCAATTCGTCAGCCCAGCCCCCTTGAGCGGAAGAAACTCTTCAAACATATTAACTTTTTTCTTCAAAACAGACGCCGCCAATTTCCCTTCTTGAAACAAAACCGCGATTATGTCTTGGTTATTCTTAATCTTGTTTTTCTTGGCGTACTCAAAAAAATCTTTTTGAAAATCTTTCTCTTTAATAACATTTTCCAAAATAATCAGTTTTTTTTCACTAAACATTGAAACCGCCTCAATTATATTTTTAACTTCGCCAAAGTCAAAATTCTTCTCGTCAAAACGCGCGAAACTCAACCCGCTCTGATGCTTGTTTTTGTATCCCGAAACAATCTCTTTTAATTTTTGTCTAAGGCGATATGTATCCTCGCCATAAAGTAAAATAATCATAGATATAGATTATAAATTAAAACGCCAACACAATCAATCTATTGTACCCATCAGGCGCATACAAAATATTGATTTATTTTATATTTCTGTGTAATAGGTGCGCATTTTCCCGACCACTTTTTACTTGGCGATTTTTCAATTTGATAAAAAAGGTCTGACATTGCAAGTAGAGACATTTCCGAAGGTCTCGCTTGAAAGGTCGGACCTTTTTTAAAATAACAATTTTTTAATCACCTAACTAAATATCAAAATGTTTTTTCAAATAATCTTTTATCTGTTTAATAATTTTTACATCCGCTATGCCAATTTTATTAATAAATCTTAAATAATCAAAAGAGCAAACATTGTAAACCTTAATAATTGAATCGCTAATTAATTTATTATCATTGTTTTTGGTAATTAAAATATCATCCGCCATCTTGTTCTTTAAATTTGAAGTCAACGGAACAACCGTAATTAAGTTCGTTTTTCTAATTTGTTTTTCGCTTTCAATAATAACAGCAGGGCGTTTGCCTTGATATTCGTATCCAAAACTTGGATCAAAATTAACTAAAAATATCTCTCCTTGTTTAAGTAGTTTTTTGTCTATGCTCATAAATTTTCGTAATATTCAACCTCTTTCTTTGAGATTAGACCCAAATCTTTCAAAACATCATTCGCCCCAGTTTGAATAAAGTCAGACAATTCGTCTGGCTTTTTTAGGACATCCACCACCAAACCATTAATAAGATGCTCCGTATAATCGTTTTCGTGAATATAAATCGGAGGATAGTCGCGGCTTGATTCTGATAATAAGACGACCTGTTTGTTTTGTTTATCAAAAAACAATTTTTTAATATTGGCGCAACCATCAATAATTGAAACTACGTAATCACCGCTTTTCGCTCTTTCTCTTTTTTTATCCACCAAAACCAAGTCGCCCTCTTCTATGCTTTTTCCCTCCTCGGATACTTTAGCCCGATTCATAGAATCTCCCACCGCCCGCAGAACAAAAATATCTTTGACCCTTTTCGCGAGAGAACGACCAATAATGCCGATTGAAACTTTAACAAACTCGCTCGCTGGAATATCATCGGCGAAAGAAAGCGCCTGCCCGCAATTAGCGTCGCCTAAAATAGGAAGCGAAATCAATCCGTCTTTTTGATTAACTCCGGATTTGGTCTTTACTATTTTATCTCCCTCCGCGTTCACCAAAAGCAAGCCCGCCTCAATCAATTTGCCGAGATGATGTTTAATCTTTTGAGGGCTGCCCTTCTCTCCAATTAATTCGCCAATCCGACGCAAAGTCAAATCAGCCAAATTATTATCTTCCGCCAAACCTAAAATTTTTTGTTGAATTTTGTGCATAATTAAATTCTACACCCATTCTTATCCCCAGTCAAGTAAATCTTGACACAAGGTAAGCGTTGACAAAGAAATTAATTTGGAGTAAACTAAAATATAAGCCTAAAAATAAAACAGGGTCAACGCTAAATGGTCGAACCCTGTTTGAGAATATGTTAGGTCGATTCCTAGACATATTAACCTTAATTAACAGGATAACACATTTTCAATTTTTGGGAAAATAATATTGAGATTACTAATATGAATAAATATTATGTTAATAGAAACGCGCAAGCGAACGGAGATCACGAAGTACATAAATTTGGTTGCCGATTTATGCCTAATCCAGAAAACAGACAGTATCTTGGTGAATTCGCAACATGTCGCAGCGCAGTTGCAGAAGCAAAAAAACATTATCGACAATCAAATGGATGTTATTATTGCTCTAACGCATGCCATACACAATAGTTAAAGGTGTGTCACCCCTGTCGCGCTTTGTGTGACGGGGGTATTTTTTTGGCAAAAAGGCTCCCGACCACTTTTCTCTTTGCAATTTTTTAATTTGATAAAAAAGGTCTGACCTTTTTAAATTGGCGGCTTTTTAATCACTTTCTGTTCATGGGGACAGTCCCCCGTCTGCGGGGGCTGCCCCCATCATCTGCTTTTCTAAAAAGTTCCTGACACCTTTTTACTTTATAATATTATATACTTTTTAATACTTTAACTTTTTCTTTATTTATAAAAACAGCATAACCTTTCAATTGCTTCGCTAATTCTTCCTTTGTCTGATGAATGGGGATGCGTTGCATCTCAAACTTTATCTGACATAAAAAAAATAATAAAAATTGTTTTAACCGACTTTCGCTACCTTTAATATTTTTGAATTTTTCTTCAAATTCTTCAGGACTAAAATATCCTATTTCAGATCTATGTCCTACAAAATTATGCCTCCATGCAGAAATATAATCTATGTCTTCTTGAATTTTTTTTATCTCAACATTAAACCAACTTTTTAAATCTTTATTTGGTATATTTTTAACAATATACCACACATTAAAAACACTATTATTTTTATCAAACAATTTCCAAAGTTGAAGAATAGCATAATTCTCTAATGCAACATGCGAAAATGAAGTAATTGCATTATATTCTTTTCTCTTAGATGCGCGCTTATAGCGATAATCTCTCATTTTATCTCGAATCATACTCGAATGAAAAGCCTGCATAATAAGTTCATGCGCTTCTTTGTATATTCTAACTGGGTTATTTGTAATTAAATCGATCTTATTCTTTAGATTTTTGTTTTGCATAGTTTAATTCTCCACAATTCTAACTTCCTCTTCTGTTAACCCATATAATTTATAAACTTTTTGGTTTATAATCTCATCAATTTTTTGTATTTCTAATTCTGTTTCTTCGTATTCTTTGTCGTCCATAATTGGATGGAGTTTTTGGAGTTCTTCGCTTAGTTTTAACATTTTGTCGGCTAATTTTACTAATTCGTTGTGTTTGGCTTTTTCTTTTTTGTCGGAAAAATCAATTTTGTAAATCGGAATTTGCGAGGTATAGATTTTTTTAAATCTTAAAAAACCGCCGCTTACATGTGTATCTTCAAATCTTTGTTTAAAATAAAAATCTATCAGTTTAGAGTTAATGATAGCCAAAATATATTTTAAGTCATAATCAAGCCCAATGGGCTGAATAGAATAAAGCGTGTTGACCGAATAATAACCCTCATCGTCAAAAACAGCTTCTGGAAACTTTGAAATATCCCTTAACAAAATTTTTGGCTTTTCAAAATAACTTTCTGCGCACAAATTGGCATATTCCCCCTTGTTTTTATCTATCAAACTTTTGTCGTATCTGACATATTTACCATCCCATTTAAGCCAATATCTATGACAATCCCTGCCTGCCAATAATTTTTTGCAAGTATCATCAACTTTTTCGTTAACAATTAATTTGCTTCTTATGTTCCCCGTATGAATTGTCTCTTTAATTTCCGCAACTTCTCCTAATCGCAACGATTTTTTTTCAATTTTTTCAAAAAAATCTGGCTCTGTTTTAACAGTCAAATTTTTGTCTCGGCTTTTATTAATTTTATCTTGGTCAATTAGCACCTCGCCAGCATAAAGATTGGTTTCTTTTTCTATTTTGTATCCCTTAATTTTATGTCCTGAATTATTTTTGTCTTTTTGTAAAATAATGACATAGGGATAGGTGGACGCGTCCTTAAAAACCAGTAAATTAGAAACATCAACAATAGAAATAATTTTGCAGTTGTCTAAAATATATTCCCTTAATTTTTTTCCGTAATCAGCAATGGCGTATTTGTTGGAAGTAATAAATCCCAAATACCCGCCCTCTTTTAATAATTTAATGGACTGCTCAAAAAACAATTGATAAATGTCATATTGTCCAGCGGCTGAACAGTATTGTGCATCAAAATATTTTTTATCTTTTGTCTCTAAGTCCCTGTTTCTAATATACGGCGGGTTGCCGATGATTACATCAAAGCCGCCTTTTTTGAGGACATCGGGGAATTTTTCTTGCCAGTTGAACGGTCTTTTTTCTTTCCATTTTTTACCGAAATATTTTTTGAGTTCTTTCTCCGTGCCTGAAATTAAAGAATTTCCGCGTTTAATATTGTAAGATAAATCCGGCAAAAGTTCGCGGAATTCCAGCGCCTTAATCAATAAGTTGAGTTGGGCGATTTCAATCGCCTCCTCGTCTAAATCAACGCCATATATGTTTGAATTTAAAATAGAAATTTTGCGGATGTAATTAACTTCCGGCTTCGCTTCAATTTGATTATTTACTCTCTTGATGTGGCTATCCAAAACCTCAAACGCTTTAATTAGAAAAGACCCCGAGCCGCAAGCCGGGTCAAGAATTTTAATTTTCACCGCCTCATGCCCCGGCTTGTCTTTCAGCACTTCGCCTAATGTGTTTTTGATAATGTAATCAACAATGTAGCGAGGGGTATAATAAATGCCTTGCGATTTTCTTTTACTATTCTTCTTTTCCTTTTTTTCCAGTTGAATCTTGCTTAAATATTGCTCGTAGACGCTACCTAAAATATCGGCGTTAATTGACGCGAAATTATAGCGAATGCCTTTTTTGTTTTTATAAAATTCTCTAATTACTTCCGCTAAAAAATCGTCTTGATATTCCAAAATATCGCAAGTGTGCTCATCAAATAATTTACTATCGTAGATCTTCCGATAATACCCGAATAATTCCTTAATTTTCTGCCACAAAAAATCTGTTTTGTCTTGATTGTTTTCCCAGTTCCTAATCGCTTCGCGCAATTTTTGGTCTTCAATCCCCCTGTCCTCGGTGGTTCTGATAAAGATAAATCTGTTAAGCAGTTTTTGAACGCTCTCAATGATTTGTTGGTTGCTAAATTTTTTGTCGTCGTTCCACCCTCTCAACTTATCAAATAAAATCCTTCTCCACTTTATTAAGTCGCTCGCTAATTGCTTATCAACTGGCTCCCTTTTTGGTTTTTTGAAGTTCTCTTCGGCGTATTTATTCAACTCGCCTTTTTCAATGGACTCTTTGGATAGCCACCACAACCTCTTGTCGGTCAGATAATCTTTATATGGAATTTCAAAAAGCAAACTTTGCTCAATGTTTGGCTCGTCCCATTCTGCGTTAAAAACCTTGATTGACTCAAAATCCGTTAGAATCGCCCAAGAAATACTTTTATGCCAAGCATACATTACCGCCTGCTCCGACCATTTTTCCTCGCGCAAATCAACTTCTATCTTTTTGGCTTCCACGAAAAATTTTATTACTCCGTCAACATTAAAGGCGTAATCAACTCTTTTGCCGGAAACCTGTTTTTCGGAAATAACTTCATTTTTGGAAAAACTATTATAAACATCCCAGCCCAAAGATTGAAAAAGAGGCAAGATAAAATCCTTGCAAGTCATTGACTCGTTATATTTCTTGCGTTGCGCGGCAGTCAGCACTTCATATCTGCCTATCAATTTTTCTATTTGTTTGACACCTTCTTGCTTATCCATAGTTAATCTTAACGAGGTTCGACCTACGAGCGCGACCTTAAGAAATGTCGCTACTCTTTATGTCAAACCTCTTTGCTTACCATCCCATCCCCCTCATTTTACCCCAACCGACAAGACAAATCAATCAAAAAACCCGCTTGGGGGGCGGGCAAAAAATACCAGCTAAAACTAAACTATTCCCAATTCACTTCCTGCCCCGGCTCCACAATTTCTATCCATGTCTGTCCCGGGACGAAAGGAATTTCTTCGCCGCTATTTTTATCTAAAAAATATAATTTGCTGGACGGATCGCTCGCGTCTTTTTCCCAAAAACAAGGAATAACTTCGCCGTTTTGATAAACAACGCATTCACCCTCGCCCTCAATATCCAAATCATTATAATCAGGTCCCTCAATCTGCCGAGAAAAAGCCCGCATCACCACAACATTTTTAGCAGCAATCTGCTGGTTATTACTTCTGTCCATCTCCTTCTCCCCCGCCCGCCAACGCGAATACAAATTAGTCCCCGAATCATATTGATACAACACATCATAAGGATAAGCATACCCAATCTTTAACACGCCATCTGTTCGGCTATCGGATAGCCGAACGGGCGTTTCTTGAAAAAGGTATCCCTTAAAATTATTTTCCAAACGATAACCCATTTTTTGAGAACTGCTCATCATTCTTTCCATTGAAGTAAATCCGTTGTGCGGCTTGGGGATTTCGTTTTTACGGAAAAAAACATTATACGCGTCTTTTAAGGCATCAATGTTATCCATTACTCCCGCATCCAATTGGTCCAAAGCGAAATGCGAACCTCCCCAATGAACCAAAATAGCGTCCAACCCGAGCGCCAAGGGAATAAAATCGTGGCGCGCGCTTCGCAAAGAGCCAATCTCGTCAGGCGATTCACAGAGATAAACAGCGATAAGGCGAGTAATACTACCTGTGATAACAGGCATTTCTAAAACCAAATCGGCTTGCGAAAGGCCTGTCAAAGGTCGCGCCACCGGGTCATTCGCCATCACCACCGCAAAAGGACGCCTTTGATAATTTTGACAAGATAACCCGCTTAAGGGGCTAAATCCCTCTCCCGCTAATTCCGCCCGCTCTGTTAGATTATTGGATTGCCTCTCTATCTCAATCGTCCGCCCGCTTAACTGCCAAACAAAAATAAGCCCCAAAAGGGCTAAACAAAAAATCGCTATAAATAAAACATATTTATTCTTCGCAAACATAGATTATTTTTACCCCTGCTTCTTCTTTAATATCATCTTCGCTTTCTGAATAATCTCGTCTGGCGTAAAATGGGCCTTAATTAAATAATCATCAGCTCCCAGACGAATCCCTCTCTCAACCTCTCCTTGTTGCCCTAAATTGCTTAAAATAATGATCGCAATCCCGTCCATTTGACGATTTTCCTTGACCTGTTTCAAAACCTCAAAGCCATCTATCCCCGGTAGGACCAAATCCAGTAAAATCAATTGAGGCATTTGTTCTTTTATTTTTTTAAGCGCTTCCTCTCCATTCACCGCGAACGAAACATTAAACCCTGTATTTTCTAATTTGCGGACCAAAAGCTCCCTCAAAAACTTGTCGTCTTCAACAATAAGAACTGATATTCCCTTCCCTCCGTTATTTTGCTCTTGATCGTCTTGATTGTAATTCTCTAAATGATTGGTCATAATAAAGGTCTCCTTTTTTGTTATTTTAAATATTTTTCTATTTTACTAGCCACTTCCTGCGGATTAAAGTCGGTCTTAATGAGCCAATCAACAGCCCCTAATTTTTTAATTCTGCTTAATTCCACGGGTTGACCTGAATTAGAAATGATAATAACTGGAATATTTTTCAACTTATCGTCCTGATTTAATTCTTCCATTACCTCAAAACCTCCCTTTTTGGGCATAACAATGTCAAGCAAAATCAAATCTGGCAGTTCCTCTTTGATTTTGTCTATCCCCTCCTGCCCGTCCATAGCGGTAATAACCTCATAACCATCCTGAATTAACTTCTCTTTTAGAAGTTCAAGCAAAATCCTTTCGTCCTCAATAATAATAATTTTTTTCATATAAGTTTATTAATTAATTACAATTTTGAATTAAGAGGAATAGTAAAGTAGAAAGCAGTTCCCTCATTTTCCTTGCTTTCAAACCAAATCTTGCCGTTATGCGCGTTAATAATGTTCTTGCAAATAAATAAGCCCAACCCAGTTCCTTCTGTTTCCATTTTAACGACATTATTCGCTCTGAAAAACTTCGTAAAAATACGCGACTGTTGTTCTTTCGGAATTCCCACCCCGGTATCTTTAATCATTACCTTCGCGCTAATTTTATCATATCCGATTGAAATTGTCACCTTGCCGCCTGGGTCAGTAAATCTAATCGCGTTGTCTAATAAATTTTGGAACACCAGCTCCATTTTTTTCCTGTCTGCCTTAACTTCTTTTGATGAGCCATCTTTTAGTTCATTGAAAACAATTTCGATATCCCTTTTTTTGGCTATTCCACCTAAAATAGCGATATTTTTTCGCGCGATATCTTCCAAAAAAAGAAGAGACGGCTCATAAATAAAGCGGCCTTCTTCAATATGCGCCACATTTAACAAATCGTTAATTAAAAGAATCATCCTTTCGTTGCTTTGATATCCTCTTTCTAAAAAGTCAATTTGTTCTTTTGAAAGTTTGCCGACATCTCCGTCCAAAAGCATCCGCAAAATCCACTTGATCGCCGAAAGAGGCGTTCTCAATTGATGCGCCGCGATAGAAACAAATTCCGTCTTCATATGGCTGATTTCTTCCTCGCGAGTAATATCCTGAAAAACAACCATAAGACCAACCTCTTCTCCCGCGACCACAACGGGAGTGATTGAAACATAAAAATATCTTTTCAATAAGCCATCTAATGTTAATTCGTATCTTCTCCCCGTCCATTCTATTTCCCCTCCCAACGCGCGATAAAGTTTATCTAAATTGGGATATCCAGAAATCTCGTTTATTGTTTTGTTTAAAACATTTTTTTCTTTTAATTCTAAGACCTTTTCGGCGACGGGATTAACCAAAGTAATTTTTTTTTCTTTATCAAAGACGATCAGGCCGTCCGCTAAACTAATCAAAGCTGCCCTTGTTTTGTTTTTTTCTTCCTCAAACTTTTTTTCTGCCTCTTTCGTTTTTTCTAATGTTTTAATTAGAGTCACTTTCGCTTTTTCTAATTCATCGCATTTTTTTAGAATCTTTTCTTCCAGATCCTTTAGTTTCTTCTTTGAATTGTTTTCTTTTTGTAGCATATAATTTAAAATATTATACCATAGGAATCCTATCTATTAAACTTTTAAATCCCCAGCCCTCTAATAATGCCTCAATCTTTTCAAGATTAAATTTCCCAAAACGGCATTTTTCTAAATCAAAATCAATCGAAATATCTTTTTTAATTTCTGACAAACGGCGGCTAAAAAACGCTTCATCTTTGTATTCCAGCAATCTCGCTTTTAATTTCGGGTTTAAGTCGCTCCCTCCTAAATTATGATAAAGATTTTCAAGCGAGTCAAATTTTTGAATTAACCCGACCGCCGTTTTTTCTCCAATGCCAGGCACACCTGGAATATTATCCGAAGAATCACCCTTTAGGCCTCTAAAATCAACCAATTGAGACGGGACCAAACCGTACCGCTCTTTGATCATCTCTTCGTCATAAACGACCGTATCCTTAATACCTTTTTTGAGAGTGTAAATTTCTGTTTGACCATTCGCCAACTGAAGCAAATCAAGGTCGCCGCTCACGATAATGTTTCTTACTTTTTTGTCTTTCGTTTTTTGGATAATTGTTCCAATTAGGTCGTCCGCTTCAAAACCTTTTTGTTCAAAAATGGGAATAGACAAAGAAGTAACCAACTCTTTAACCAAAGGAATTTGGTCATAAAACTCTTGCGGCTGTTTAACTCGTTTGGCTTTATACTCTTTATATTCCAAATCGCGAAAAGTCGGACCCGCCAAATCAAAAGCAACCGCCAAATAATCAGGCGCCAATTCCTTAATCACCCGAAAAAGAATGCTCGCGAACCCATAAACAGCGTTAACCAACTTACCTTCCTTTGTCTTAAAAGGAGGCAAAGCATGATAAGCCCGATGAATCAAAGCATTCCCGTCAATAATTACAAATTTTCTCATAAAATTATTTTCCTCTTATCCTCCCCCAAATGCTCAAACTTAATCCGCGGGGCGTTTTTTAATATTTTTTTCGCTCTTTCCGCCCATTCAATCACGATGATATTTTGGGGATTTTCCGCGATTTCCTTAAATCCTAAATCTATTAAATCATCCGCCTGAACGCGATAACAGTCAATATGATAAAGACAGCGAACGGTTTTTGGTATTTTATATTTTTTTAAAATTACAAAGGTT